>NZ_LR607200.1:0-104407 GCF_902162175.1 Bartonella saheliensis | reverse complement strand
AAATGTGGAGTAAAGTTGAACGTCTCAAAAAATTACCTGATATTAAAATATCTGATTTTGGTACAAGGCGTCGTCATTCTTTTTTATGGCAACGCTGGTGTGTTGAAGCATTAAAAGAGGGGATTGGTAATTCCTTTACCGGAACTTCCAATGTCCTTTTGGCTATGGATACAGATCTAGAAGCTCTTGGAACCAATGCCCATGAATTACCCATGGTCATTGCTGCTCTTAGCAAAAATGATGATGATTTACGCAGAGCACCCTATCAAGTCTTGCAAGATTGGAACCGTTATTACGGCGGGAATCTTCTCATTGTTTTGCCTGATACCTTTGGCACAGAAACATTTTTACGCAATGCACCAGATTGGGTCTCCGACTGGACAGGTTTTAGACCTGACAGTGCTCCTCCCATTGAAGGAGGCGAACGCATTATTCAATGGTGGAAAGAAAAAGGGAAAGATCCACAGGAAAAACTCTTGATTTTTTCCGATGCACTTGACGTCGATACAATTGAAAAAACCTATCGCCACTTCCAGGGAAAAGTGCGCATGAGTTTTGGATGGGGCACTGATCTTACCAATGATTTTACAGGCTGTGCTCCTCAAGAAATTGCAACCCTTGATGCTCTTTCCCTTGTTTGTAAAGTAACCCATGCTAACGGGCGACCAGCCGTAAAACTTTCAGATAATCCTGAAAAAACGATCGGTGAACCACAAGAAATACAACGTTATCTCAATTTTTTTGGCAATAAAAAGCGCTTTGCTAGACCTATAAAGATGTAGTTTTTGGCTCTTTAAACGAATATATTGTTTAAGAAGTCAACCTTTATCCTACTTTAAGGACGAGTATTCTTAACCCTTGTAGGCCACAGTAAATCGTTCAGCTTCTTGTTGAGAAGATTCCACTTGGTTTCTCATACATGCAGTTTACTTACGTAAGGTCAATAAGAAAAACTTTAAAATATGTACGATGCATTTAAAAAACTTAATGTATCAAGGAAGTTTAGTAAAACTTACATGCTTTACAAAAATAAAGCCTTTTCTATCATTATGAAGATGGACGTGTCACAATATAAATAGCAATCAAAAATAATATAACGGTAACGAGTAAAGAAATCCATAAAGGAGGGTGTATCATTACGAAAAAGGATAATCCCCCTCCTGTCATACTCATCACGGCAAAAATTTTAACAAATGGAGAAATAGCTCTTCTTTCTTCCCATTGTTTAAGAGGGGGACCAAAAATACGATGATTATTCAACCACTGATGAAAATGTGGAGAAGAACGCATAAAACACCATGAGGCAACCAACAAAAAAGGTACCGTTGGCATAATAGGTAATACCACACCGATAATACCTAATATAACCATTATCCAACCTGCTATATAATAGCAGAGGCGTAAAGGGGATGATATCTTGAAATATTTCTTCATTCTCTTGTATTATTTTGCTCCACGTAAAACTTTACACAAAAATTGTATCTGTTTCACTGTTTATATGCTTGAGTGGATAATTCCGCTTTACTATTTCCCCTCTTCACCATTTCTATGTGTAAGCGCCTTTACTGTCATAAGTTCCTTCAGGATACTAATTCGTTTTGCAATATGATAATTATTTTAAATGGTTTCAAGAAATAAGAAGAGATTTTAGAAAAGTAAAAAAATAAAAAGGCTGCAGAATAAATCAATGCAGCCTCTTAATTAAGAATGCAGCGTTGGGGGGGAGAAAACGTACTGCATTCACTTGCTAGACATTAGGAGGAAAAATAACCTAGCGATTCAACCTCTAATTAAAATAAGCGTGAGAAACAATGTATAAAAATGCATGGCTGATATGCACGAATTTTATCACCGTCAAGTTTCTTGAACTGTGTTTTGACGAACGAAAATCATCATAAAAATGGCAATAAAAATCAACGTTAAGATCAACACAATTGTAGAAGCAGAATCAGAGCCGATAAATAAGCTGAGATAAATCCCTAAAAAACCAGAAAGAGCTGCAACAAGTATTGCGATCATTAACATAAAAGAAAACCGTTTTGTGACAAGATAGGCAATTGCTCCTGGTGCTATCAGTAAGGAAATAACAAGCACAATTCCAACCGCTTTCAAAGCCGCAACAATTGTAAGAGAAATCATTGTGAGAAGGGTATAGTGGAGCAGTGATATTCGCAATCCCATGGCACGGCCTTGAACGGAATCAAAAATATACAGCATAAAATCGCGCCATTTTGCGCCTAAAATAAAGGTAACGATCGCAGAAATAATCGCCGTCTGTGTAATATCAAGCCAGTTAACACCCAACAAATTACCAAATAGAATATGATTTAAATCTAAACTACTATAAATAGATGTTGCTAAAACAAGCCCTAAACCAAACATCGATGAAAAAACAACACCCATCACTGTATCTTGTTTGATACGGCTATTGCTTCCCAAAAAGCCTGTCGTAAGTGCACAAACCATACCGGCAACAAAAGCGCCGCAAGTAATCAAAGTCATTGTAATATTTTCTTGGCGCATATGTTGAAGCCAAGCAAATGGTAAAGAAGTCAAAAATGCTATCACCCACGGCGTTGTCATATAACCAACCACAACACCAGGAAAAACGGCATGGGAAATGGCATCGCCTAACAGTGCCCATCCTTTCAAAATAAGAAAACAAGAAAGCATTGCCATGGGAACAGAAAGAATTATAACAATAAGCATGCCTTTCAGCATAAAAGAAAACTGAAAAGGAAGTAGTAATTGATCAATCATGACAATATCATCCCTTTTTTGGCTGCATTGATCCGTAAACGTGCAGCAATATACCCATGTTTAGGAGCAAAAATAAAAGCTAACATAAACAAAAATGCTTGAAAAAGTACAACAACACCACCCGTTTGAGCATTCAAAAAATAGCTCACATAAACACCCAATACGCTTGTGAATGTTCCAATTATAACCGCAATAATCAAGATATTCGCAAAACGATCACTTAAGAGATAAGCTGTTGCCCCAGGTGTTACCACAAGGCAAATGACCAAAAATGCTCCAACTGTTTGCATAGCAGCAACAGTACAAGCAGCAAGCAGCGTAAAAAAGAGAATCTTTAAAAACTTTACGTTCAATCCAATGGCACGTGCGTGTGTTTCATCAAATAAAGAAACAAGGAGATCTTTCCATTTTAAAAGTAATAGAAGTAAAGAAAAAAAACCAATGAAAGCCAATTGTATAATATCTGATGAACTGACTGCTAAAATATTTCCTAAAACAATGGTATCAATATTAACAGCCATTGGCTTTAAGGATTTAAGAAATAATCCAAAAGCAAAAAAGGAAGAAAAAATCAGACCAATAATGGTATCTTCTTTCAGTTTTGTCCGCTGATTAAAAAACAGCATCGCTGCTGCTGCAAGACCACCAGAAAAAAAAGCGCCAAGTGAAAACGGTAACCCTAAAAGGTAAGCCCCTGCGACACCAGGCACAATCGAATGGGATAGTGCATCACCAATAAGCGACCAACCTTTTAACATCAAAAAAGCAGAAAGGAAGGCACAAACACACCCCACTAATCCAGAAACCCACATTGCATTTACCATATATTGGTAGCTCAGTGGCTCAAGCAAAAAAGAAATCATGCAACGTGCTCCACTTTTTCAATATTTTCACAAACTGTAGACTGTTTTCTTCTCATAAAAACATTATTTTCTTTAGTGTCTTGAAGATCGAAAATATGGTGGTGCAAAGATCCTCCAAAAGTTTTTTCCAGATTTTCCTTTGTGAAGATTTTTTCTGTTAACCCAGAAGCTAAAACAGTTCCTTTGATTAAAACCGTATGATCACAAAATTCCGGAACAGAGCCTAAATTATGGGTAGAGACCAAGATGACTGCTCCTTCTTTACGAAGATCTTGTAACAAAGCAATGATTTTATCTTCTGTTGTAACATCAACCCCTGTAAACGGTTCATCTAATAAAATAGCTTTTGCTTTCTGTGCCAAAGCACGCGCTAGAAAAACACGCTTTTTCTGTCCACCAGAAAGTTCTCCAATCTGGCGTTTGGCAAAAGGCAACATATCAACCCGTTCTAAGGCAACACGAACAGCTTCATAATCGCGTGAGCGTGCATAGCGAAAGAAATTCATATGACCATACCGCCCCATCAAGACGACATCTTCAACCAGAACAGGAAAATTCCAATCTACATCTTCACTTTGAGGAACATAAGCAATGAGATTTTTTTTCAAAGCCGTATCAACGGGTAAATCAAACATGCGAATTTTTCCCTTTGAAGGGCGTACAAACCCCATAATTGCTTTAAATAATGTTGATTTACCGGATCCATTCACGCCGACCAATGCTGTAATAGAACCCTTTGGACTTTCAAAGTTTACTTCGCGTAAAGCTGTATGTCCATTACGATAAGTTACCGTTACCCCTTGGGCAAATATTCCACTTTCCGTCATTGGCTTTTTACTCCCTCTAATAAGGCTTTGCTAATACGTCCACTCGTGACACGTAATAAATCAATATAAGTGGGGACTTCACCATTTTTCTCACTCAGAGAGTCAACATAAAGTACACCACCGTATTTAGCCCCTGTTTCTCTTGCGACTTGTTTTGCAGGTGCTGGAGAAATTGTGCTTTCAGAAAAAACGGCATGAATATTGTATTTTCGAACCATATCAATAACATGCTTAACCTGCTGGGGTGTTCCTTGCTGATCAGCGTTAATCGGCCATAAATAAAGTTCTTTTAGATCAAAATCACGTGCTAAATAGCTAAATGCACCCTCGCTGGTTACAAGCCAACGTTTATCTTGAGGAACTGCTGCCAATTCAGTTCTAATTGGATCAATGGTGGCGCGAATCTTCTGTTTATAAATTTCAGCATTTTCTTTATAAATAGCAGCATGTTCGGGATCATATTTTACAAAGGCATCGCGAATATTATCAACATAAATCAAAGCAGAGGTCGGTGACATCCATGCATGGGGATTTGGCTTACCACTAAAGGGGCCCTCACCAATTGTAATGGGTACAACACCTTTTGAAACAACGACACTTGGAACATCCTTGATATTTTGAAAAAACTTTTCAAACCAAAGTTCTAACTCTAATCCATTCCATAGGATAAGATTTGCGCCTTGTGCCCGCATGAGATCACGAGGTGTGGGTTGATATTCGTGAATTTCAGCACCTGGTTTCGTGATTGATTCAACATCAGCAGCATCACCAGCTACATTTCGTGCCATATCGGCAATAATGGTGAATGTTGTAACAGCTTTAAATTTACTAGCACATACCGCTAAATTGGGAGTAAGAAAAATAAAACTTCCCAGAATGAGAGTAAAAATTTTTTTTATATTCATTAATTTTCTCTTTATTTTATTGCGAATGATTTGCATTATCATTTAGCCATAACAGTTATCTTTTGCATTTGCAATGAAGGATTTTTACAAAAATTAACTTTTCAAGCCCTTTAAAAATAATTCTTTCTTTTCTTGAAAATTCACCTTGAAAAAAGCGAATAATTTAAAAGAAAAATTGCTTTGTTGTTTTGCAAAGAATTTAATAAAAAGCTGAGATATTTTTTCCATTCACTGCTGGTAAGCTTGTGTTTTATGGAACTTTTTATCTCATAAAGCCTGTGACTTTTCTATCGCTGTTCAATCAACAGTTCATTCCAATGATAACATATTAATTTATAAGGATAACGTATCGTTTTATTGAGTTAATGATCTGAGTATCATAGGGTTTTATCATTTTAAACTTTCTTATTATGACGCGACTATCTTTTACTTGATCATTCCAAGCAGAGTGAACCTGTAAACAAAAACGATAAAAAGGAATAAAAATGCTTCTTATGGTCTCTCGCCCACACAAGGTTTTGTCGGCTATATGGAAGCTAGAAAAGAGAAAGTATAATGGAGTCAATTTGCTCTTTAAACATAAAGAGGATAATGCCCAATAAGCTTATCCACGGATGCTGTCGTAAAATAAACTTAGAAGCACTGAAATATGTTTCTCAAAATAAGCACACATTTGAAAAAATATTACGTTTAAAAGCCTTATAAGCAATTCTTGCTTTTATCTGCTAAACTGGAGAAAAAATATTGCGCATATCTGTTTGACCTACCTTTGAAACAAAAATGCAGCTTTTTTTAAAAGAGAATATAAAGATACAAAGTAAAACACCTTCCGATGATCTTCTCTTTTTAATTCAGCTTTTACATAAAATGAATTTTGAAAATCCAAAGGATTTTAGTACGTTGCTGATGGTGCTAGTAGATCAGGTTAGTTAAGTTATTTACAGTTATAATGCAATTTTTGCGTTTTTTCTAAAGATCTCAAACAGTACCTTTTAATTCATAGAAAGCGTATTGCCCCATGTTTTTACTCTCATTTTCCAATGAGATCACATCTCTCACATAAAAATAGAACGCTTAAAACAAAGACTTATCATGTCATTCATGCGACTTATTTTAACACACCCCCTTATATTCATTTCATGGGCTTGAGTTGAAAGATACAGGTTCCAAAGAGGATGAGCTTCATCATTGATTTTACAAAATTGCTACCATTATTTTCTTTTTTCAATCCCATTGTTGCACGATAAATTCCTCATATTGCAACAGTCTTTGGCATTTGAGAGCCTGTGTAAGAAGCATTTTTATTTTTTTTATGATTTCTAAACAACTGCTCCACTTTAAGGTAGGAGAATAAATGATTTTGATTCATTCAAAAAGAATTTGAAATGATAAGTCTCATAATATTCAAGATTCTTATTTAAAATAAAAATTATCAATGAATGAATTGTTGTAAAATTCTCTTTCAAAAAATTCTATAGATTGCGAACCTTTAAAAAATAAAGGAGCACTTATAACGTGCTCCTATCTTTATAAAAGCCATTTGAAAATACTCAATGACGAAGATAAGCGCCTGTCATTTTAGTGACGTTTTCTATTACTTTTGCAGCAATTTCTTCTAGGTCTTTATCTGTCAAAGTGCGTTCAATCGGTTGAATAACAATTTCAATGGCAACAGATTTTTTATCTTCACCAAGGCTCTGATCTTCAAAAAGATCAAAAACCTGTACGGAATGAATAAGTTTTTTATCGACTCCTTGAGCAGCACGAACAATAAGAGAAGAAGCAATTGTTTTGTCAACAATAAATGCAAAATCACGCCGCACCATTTGAAACGGTGATAATTTCAAAGGAGGACGGTTTTTCGTTGTTTTTTTCTTTGGTTCTGGAATTTGATCTAGAAAAATTTCAAAGCCGCATAAAGGACCACTGACATCTAATTTTTCTAAGGTTGCTGGATGAAAAACGCCAAAAAAACCGAGGATAATCTTTGATCCAAGTTTTATGACCCCTGAACGACCTGGATGATACCAATCAGGGGCTCCAACTTCAATCTGCACTTTCCCAACATCTATATCGCATGCTTCTAAAACAGCTAAAGCATCTGCTTTAGCATCAAAAACATCAACAGCTGTTGCATTTCCATTCCAAAAACGCCCAGCCCCTTCAAATTTCTCTGTGCCACGACGAATTCCACTTACAACACGTCGTTGTTTATCAGGGGTATCACCTTCATAAATGCTAGAAATTTCAAACAAAGCAAGATCAGAAAAACCACGATCAGCATTTCTCTGTGCTGCCATAAGCAAACCAGGTAAAAGAGAAGGACGCATCACTGACATATCAGTAGAAATAGGATTTGTTAATTTAAGCTGTGCTTCACCTCCCCCAAAAGCAAGAGCCTGATTTTCAGAGATAAAAGACCATGTTACGGCTTCTTTCATACCACGATGTGCTAAAGCCAAACGGGTAGCGCGTGAACGAATTTGCACGCATGTTAAAACTTGATCTTTTCCTTCTACGAAGTTTTCCAAAGGAATAGGTTTAATTTTATCTAACCCATAAATCCTCATGACTTCTTCCACCAAATCGGCTTTACCCATAATATCAGGGCGCCATGATGGTACTTTTACTGTAATGACATCTTCTTTTCCCTCAACACAAAATCCAAGTTTCGTTAAAATAGAGATGACTTTTTCAGGCTCTATTTCCAAATTTGTTAAACGTTTAATTTCAGAAAAAGGAAAAGCGATCTGTTTGGTTTCTTGTTGCTGATAGCCAACAATTTTTGTCTTGGATATTTCACCACCACAAAGGCGTAAGGTGAGTTCTGTTGCAATTTCAAGCCCTGTTTCCATAAAGGCTGGATCAACACCCCGCTCAAACCGATAACGTGCATCACTGATAAGGCCTAATCCACGTCCCGTTTGTGCAATGCTCTGTGCATCCCAAAGCGCTGATTCAATAATAACGCGCCGCGTCGTCTCATCACAGCTTGTTCTCTCACCACCCATGATACCAGCAATAGAAACAACACCTTCTTCATCGGCAATAATACAGTCCTGAACATTCAAATGATAGATTTTTCCATTAAGTGCTTGAAGTTGTTCCTCTTCACGCGCACAACGAACATACAAATTTCCTTTAATTTTATCAGCATCAAAAACATGGAGCGGACGACCAAGGTCAAAACTAATATAATTGGTCATATCAACCAGCGCATTAATCGGTCTTAGACCAATTGCACTTAAACGCTGTTGCATCCATTGCGGTGATGGACCATTTTGAACATTGCGCACTTCACGCCAAGCAAAACCTAAACATAAAGATGTGCTTTGCGAAAAATCTAACGAAACATCAAGTGGTGTCTCAAAACTTGCTTCGAATTGTGGTAAGGATAATTCTTTTAATTTTCCTATTCCAGCAGCAGCAAGATCACGGGCAATGCCGCGAACACCTGTGCAATCAGAACGATTAGGTGTCAAACCAATATCGATGATTGGGTCATCTAAACCAGTATAAGCCGCAAAAGATCCACCAATCGGTGCATCTTCTGGTAGCTCGATAATCCCATCATTTTCACCGGATAATTCAAGCTCGCCCCATGAACACATCATTCCAAAACTCTCAACACCACGGATTTTTCCTACCGATAGCGTTACATCAAGTCCTGGCACATAAGTACCCGGTAATGCAAGAACACCCACAAGACCAGCGCGCGCATTTGGTGCGCCACAGATAACTTGAACAGGTGTATCAGACCCCGTATCGACTGATAAAATCTGAAGTTTATCTGCATCAGGATGTTTTTTGGCTGTTAAAACTTTCGCAATGATAAATCCTTTTAAAGAAGAACGATCATCAACATCATCAACCTCAAGTCCTATAGCCGTTAGCTTCTCACAAATTTCATGCAAAGATACATCTGTTTCTAGGTGATCTTTTAACCACGACAATGTAAATTTCATTTTAAAACCTCACATCAAAGCTTCTGATAAGATCACACATTTCTTAAACTGGGGAAAAAAGCCGGCATATCAAAACAACGGAAGCCATAATGGTCTAACCAACGTAGATCTGCATCAAAAAAAGCCCGCAAATCAGGCATACCGTATTTCAACATGGCAATGCGATCAATACCCATGCCCCATGCAAAACCTTGATATTCATCGGGATCTAAACCAACATTTTTTAAAACATGAGGATGCACCATTCCGCATCCTAAGATTTCTAACCAATCCTCTCCTTCTCCAAATTTTACTTCTGAACCAGAACGATCACATTGAATATCAACTTCCATAGATGGTTCGGTAAAAGGGAAAAAAGAGGGGCGAAAACGCATCTTTACAGAGGCAACTTCAAAAAAGGCTTTACAAAAAGTCTCATGCAACCACATCATATGGGCAATGGTCGAGGTTTTATCAATCACAAGACCTTCTACCTGATGAAACATAGGAGAATGTGTTGCATCCGAATCCATGCGATAAGTTTTCCCGGGAATAATAATGCGTATTGGTGCTTTTTGCTTCTCCAGTGTACGAATTTGTACAGGTGAAGTATGGGTGCGTAATAATTTCCGCTCTCCCATTTTATCAACATCAAAAAAGAAGGTATCATGCATTTCACGTGCTGGATGACCTTCAGGAAAATTCAATGCCGTAAAATTATAATAATCTGTTTCAATATCTGGTCCTTCTGCAAGTGAAAAACCCAATTTTGTATAAATGGCGATAATTTCCTCAATCACTTGTGAAATAGGATGAATACGACCCCGTTCCATAGGTGAAGAGCGAACAGGCAAGGTAATATCAACCGTTTCACGAGAAAGACGGGCATTCATTGCTTGTCTTTTCAAAAAATCACGCTTTTGCGTCCATAATTCTAAAATGCGATTTTTTAATCCATTAAGAACGGGTCCAACTTTTTGGCGCTCGCTCGCCTCCATCTTTCCTAATGCTTTTAATCTTTCCGAGATACTGCCTTTTTTGCCTAACGCCGCGATACGCACTGCTTCAAGGGCCTGTTCATCACCTGCAGCTTCTAAGGCTAAACAAATTTCTTGTTCCAGACGCTCAATATCGTTCATATTTTTGCCTATTTTTTTAATAAAAAAACCCCGCACTCGCAATAGCCAGCACGGGACCTCGAATAAATAAATGCTTTAAGAGAACACGACTGGCTTACTTGACAGCGCTTTCAAAAGCATTAGGTGTTGTATCTTTTAAATATTCTAAAGCTTTTTTTGCCGAAGCGACTAAAGCAGAGAATGCTTCTGCCTCATAGATTGCTATATCTGAAAGAACCTTACGATCAACTTCAATACCAGCTTTTGATAAGCCATCAATAAAACGCCCATACGTTAAACCTTCTGCGCGAACGGCTGCATTAATTCTCTGAATCCACAAAGCGCGGAAAGTACGCTTTCTATTTTTGCGATCACGATAAGCATATTGCTTTGAACGATCAACTGCTGCCTTAGCAGCACGAATGGTATTTTTACGACGACCGTAAAAACCTTCAGCCTGTTTTAAAACTTTTTTGTGTTTAGCGTGGGCTGTCACACCTCTTTTTACACGTGCCATGTAATACTCTCCTCAAAATCAAAAGCGTAAGGTTTAATGACCATTCGGCAAATAATACTGAATAACTTTCTTGGCATCTGGCTCACTCAAAACCATCGTTCCACGTGCATCACGAATAAATTTATTCGAACGCTTAATCATACCATGGCGCTTACCGGCAGCTGCTACTTTAACTTTGCCTGACGCAGTGATTTTAAACCGCTTTTTCGCGGATGATTTGGTCTTCATCTTGGGCATTTTGCTACTCCATACATTAATTAATTCAATCGAACATTTTATTCACTCAAGCGGACCAACGCTTGAATAAGCATTTAAACAGCCACGGCATGCCCTGCCGGGCGGCTCTTCAACAGACGTTCTCATAAGCTAGTATACATAAAATAGCAAGAGTGTATTACAAAAAAATCGGCGCTCCATTGCCTTGAACTTCAACCAAAGGAGCCGGAATAGCATTTGTTTTGCTTGCGGCTTTACATAAATCGGCAATGATGCATTGCCTACATTGTGCTTTACGCGCTTGGCAGACGTAACGCCCATGTAAAATCAGCCAATGATGCGCATGACGAAGATAATGAAGCGGTATAATTTTTAATAATTTTTTCTCAACAATCTCGGGTGTTTTGCCAGGTGCCAAACCAAGACGATTGCTTAAGCGAAAAATATGTGTATCGACCGCCAATGTAGGCTGACCAAAAGCAACGTTTAAAATAACATTCGCTGTTTTGCGTCCCACGCCTGGAAGGGCCATAAGTGCTTCACGCGTATCAGGGACTTGACCACCATATTGCTCCATTAAACAGTTGCAAAGTGCATAAACATTACGTGCTTTTGCACGCCAAAGACCAATTGAACGGATATAGCGTGCTATTTCTTCTTCCCCTAATGCAACCATTTTTTCCGGTTGATCAGCAAGGCGAAAGAGTTCTTTTGTCGCTTTATTAACGCTTACATCTGTCGCTTGAGCTGAAAGAACAACGGCAATCAACAGTGTAAAAGTATTTGTATAGTTAAGATCACTCTTAGGTGTTGGGCGTTGCACAGAAAAACGGCGAAATATTTCTGCAATTTCATCTTCATTATATAATATACCAGATAAATTTCGCATCTTTGACAAATTTATGGTATTTCGAGATATTTTTATGTTACTTTGAGACATTGAACTCTCTTAATCTTCTCTCTTGAAGTTATCATTCACGCTCGCCATATGAGAAGAATGTAGCGAACACTTTATATAGAGTTTGGTCAAGTAAAGCCGCTTTAAAGAGGATACTCATGAATGACACATGTGACACCTTTCTCTAATCCTTTCCTTTTAGGATTTGAAACCGTAGAAAAAATATTACAACGTATCGGTAAAGCTGATGAGGCTTACCCAGCCTATAATATTGAGCGTTTACATAAAAACGATGATGCAAATCATATCCGGATAACATTAGCTGTTGCTGGATTTAAAATTAATCATCTTAATATTTTGCTCGATGATAATCAATTGGTTATTCATGGTAAACAAACAGACAATCAAAATCATCAATATTTATATCGCGGTATAGCCGCGCGGCAATTCCAGCGGATCTTTGTCCTTGCGGAAGGGATGAATGTTACAAATGCCGAGTTGAAAAATGGTCTTTTATCAATTAATCTATGCCAACCAAAATTAAAAAAAGAAATAAAACAGATTCCAATTAAAATCAGTCGTGATGAGTTATAAAAGTTAAGGCGTAAAGGAAGAGTGAAATGGGAGAACATAAACAAAGCTTATCATTTCAGAACACGTCCTACTCTGATGCGGGACAGATTGCTTATTTAAAAAAGGTTTGTACAGATGATCTGGCTAAAAACTTTCCAGATCTTCCACCTATGACCCCAGGCATTACCATATGGGCGCTTTTTGGTGAGACAGGTTATCCTATCATTTTATCCGATGAGCGCTCTATTGCTCTTGCTGGAGCCAATGAGCACGAACTCCAGATTGTCACTTTACACTAGATTGCGCTTTACGAGAAAAAACGGATCTCTTTATAAATTCTATCCGTTTTTTCTCAATTAAAAGATATTGGGCTATTTAACGGTATTGTTAGATTTTGCCTTCTTTTGTTGCTGAGGGCCGCGGTATCTTGGTATTGTGTGGAGGGCTTAGAAGGATTGGCATTTTGCTGCAATGGTAGTGTTATCACTAAAATAAAAGATTGGTGACTATTCATAATTAATTTTTTACAACTGAAATGAGAGACCTAAAAATTATGAGCTTCTTTCGTTCATAAGCAGAATTGGTGTGTAGGTAAAAATATTTGAAGGAAAGAATATCTCCCTTATGAATTGTCTTAATTGTCCAGGATTTTCGCAACATTTGGGATGAGTAAAATGGATGATTTTACCAAATTTTTCTTTACATAAGTGTAAAGGTGGTGGTGCTCTATAAGTTTTATTTATGGGGACATTGTATCATTCAGGGGCTCGGTGATGAAATGGGCTAGAGCATATTAAGAGATACTTCTTTAAAACGAGTGCGTGAATGGGTAGGAAAAGTTCATTCCACTGGAGCACTCTATTTGCGTGAAGATTTTGATTTCATTGAAGCATGTGAAAAACAAAAGCATGAGAGAATGTGTTATCATTATTTAAGAGATCGCTATGGATGCTTTTGAAAGGCATAAAGCTGAAAGTGTAAGGAGATGGTAGGTTCTTATACCATTATACTTTCATATTCTTCACCAATTAGACTATCCTCTTTTTCCAGAAATTACGCAAACAGATTGATGCAATATACAACTAAATCTTGCATATAAAAGTTTAGAATAGTTTGTTCTGCACTGAATCATTTTGAATTTTTCTCAAACGTTCAGTTATTCTGCGATTAGATATTGATTAATAGGTAATAGCAAAATAAAAACTTTATGAGGAAGTTTATGTAAGGCTTTTAATTTTGTGCTTCGACTGCTTCAGTACAAGGTATTTTTCTTTTTTGAATATTAAAGCTCTTGTTTTTATAATGAAGTTACAGCACAACAAGTAAAATGGAATTATTTGAGGGGAAAAAAATAATGCCTTCTTACCGTTCAAGAATATCGACACACGGGCGTAATATGGCAGGAGCTCGCGGTCTTTGGCGTGCAACAGGGATGAAAGATGCGGATTTTGGTAAACCCATTATTGCGATTGCAAATTCTTTTACACAATTTGTACCAGGACATGTCCATTTAAAAGATCTTGGACAATTGGTTGCACAACAGATAACCATTGCCGGTGGCGTTGCAAAAGAGTTTAACACCATTGCTGTAGATGATGGAATTGCGATGGGTCACGATGGAATGCTTTATTCTTTGCCCTCACGTGAAATTATTGCTGATTCTGTAGAGTATATGGTCAATGCCCATTGTGCGGATGCTCTTGTCTGTATTTCTAATTGTGACAAAATTACACCTGGAATGTTAATGGCTGCTTTACGATTGAATATTCCAACAATCTTTGTTTCAGGCGGTCCTATGGAAGCCGGTAAGATTAAATGGAAAGATCAAGATTTAAGGGTTGACTTGGTTGATGCCATGGTTGCCGCCGCTTCAGAACAGAATTCAGAAGAAGAAGTTGCTAAAATGGAACGTGCTGCTTGTCCTACATGTGGGTCTTGTTCAGGAATGTTTACGGCTAATTCCATGAATTGCTTAACAGAAGCTTTGGGGCTTTCGCTTCCTGGAAATGGATCGGTGCTTGCAACACATGCAGATCGACGGATGCTTTTTGAAGAAGCTGGAAGGAAGATTGTTGCATTGGCCAAGCGTTATTATGAAAGAGATGATGAAACAATTTTGCCACGCTCTATTGCTTCACGCAAGGCTTTTGAAAATGCTATGACTGTTGATATTGCCATGGGGGGATCAACCAATACGGTACTGCATCTTTTAGCAGCGGCGCAAGAAGGTAAGGTGGATTTTACCATGACGGATATTGACCACCTTTCACGTCGTGTTCCAGTTTTGTGTAAGGTTGCTCCTGCTGTTGCGAATGTCCATATGGAAGATGTTCATCGCGCGGGTGGTATTATGGGGCTTTTAGGCGAATTGGATGCGGCCGGACTCATTGATACATCAACTTATACGGTTCACGCAAAAACCATGAAAGAAGCTCTTGATCATTGGGATATAAAACAAACCAAAGAATCAACAGTTTGTACATTTTATCGTGCCGCTCCAGGGGGTATTCCAACACAGATAGCTTTTAGCCAATCTTGTCGCTATGAGACTCTTGATCTTGATCGTGAAAAAGGTGTGATTCGCGATAGGAAACATGCCTATTCACAAGATGGAGGGTTGGCAGTTCTTTATGGAAATCTTGCTAAAGATGGCTGTATTGTAAAAACAGCAGGCGTTGATCAATCAATTTTGACCTTTAAAGGTCCAGCAAGAATTTTTGAAAGCCAAGATTCAGCTGTTTCAGCGATCTTAAATGATAAAATTAAAACAGGTGAAATTGTTTTAATCCGTTATGAAGGACCGCGTGGGGGACCTGGAATGCAAGAAATGCTTTATCCAACGAGTTATCTCAAATCTAAAGGATTGGGCAAAGTTTGTGCACTTGTTACGGATGGACGTTTTTCAGGGGGAAGTTCAGGGCTTTCGATAGGCCATATTTCACCAGAAGCGGCTGAAGGAGGAGAAATTGCGTTGGTGGAAGAAGGGGATATCATAGAAATTGATATTCCAAACCGTAGCATTCATATATTGGTTGATGATATTGAGATGAAACAGCGTCGTGCCAAGATGGAAGCGAAAGGAAAAGATGCTTGGCAACCGGTTGAGAAGCGTCAGCGCAAAGTTTCAAAGGCTCTCAAAGCTTATGCTGCGATGACAACATCTGCCGCAAAAGGTGCTGTTCGTAATATTTGATGAGAGGAAGGATGCGTCCTTATAAGAAAAGTTAAAGAGAAAATATGCTCTGATTTTTTGCACGATATTCTAAGCAGGTTATTCTATAAGTTTACGAACTTATCATAATATTTTGAATCATTGTGAGTATGATTAAAAAATATAAATATGATTTAAACGCTTATTGCAGATTTTCCGTTTTAGTAACTAGCTTAAGATAGGTGAAGAAGGGGATTAATTACTTTTCATAATATCTTCTAAGTTTTGTAGGAGATTGCGAGCTCTTTTTACGCGTATTTAGGAAAGATATTTACTGTATCGGTGATATTATCATGTTATGTCGTAAAACACCCTTATTGGGGGCTGTGATATAAAACGACCTTCAACATTAAGTATTTTTTAGTGTGTGGGAATATTCTTAAAAAAGCTTGTCAATTCTTTAGTTTAAGTGAATTATATGATTGGAATTCAAGGAAAAGCTTCTAGAATCTAGTCTGAAAACAACCCAGATTTAAGCGAAAATTTCTATTTTTGAGATGCGAGAAGAAGTTCAAAGGCTTTTTAGGAAAATCAAAAGCAGTAGGTTTATTCATACAACGTATGTAAAAACAGTAAAAGAGTTTTCTGATCGTTAAAAATGTAAACAAAATCTATAACCCATTATCTATGAATTTATCATGTAAAATTGGGTGGCATTCCAACACAGACAGCTTTAAATCAAAGCTGTTGCTATGATAACAATAATATTGATCATAAAAAAGTATGATTCATTAAATCTATTTATTTATAGGGGAGAGAAAATTTCATAACAATTTTTGCAAAAAAGGACTGTGTTGTAAAAAGAATCGATGTTGATTAATTTTTTGTATTAAGAGCTAATCTTGATCTAAGAAAATATGAGAATGCGTAGGATTTTTTCTCTCTATGCTTATCAAAATATGTTGTGCAGAAAAGTGATGAGGATACAGTAAACAACTATTTTATACTAAAACATATCAAAAAGGGTACTTTAATTTTCTATTAAGAAAGCTTTTTAATAAAAGGGAATGTTTATTCCTTTATAAGGAATTATTTTTTTCAAGTTGTTTGAGGTGATAAATTGTTTCTAAGGCTTGTTTAGGGGAAAGCTCATCGGGATGAATATTTTTTAAAGCTTCGTGAAGTACATCATGTTTGTTTTTTTCTTCATTAAGGGGAGAGGCTGTTTTGAGAGAAAAGAGTGGTAAATCATCGATAAGTTTATGTCCTTTTCCAGCCATTTCACCTTGTTCTAATTGATGGAGGACATCTGTTGCTCGTGTAATAACGGCTGAAGGAAGTCCAGCAAGTTTTGCAACTTGTACACCATAGGATCGGTCTGCGGCTCCTGGCGTGACTTCATGAAGAAAAACCACATCACCATTCCAATTTTTGACTTTCATGGTTACATTGTGCAGTCTATCAAGTTTTTCGGTAAGAGCAGTCATTTCATGAAAATGGGTAGCGAGAATAGCACGACAGTGATTAACTTCATGGAGATATTCAACAGCAGCCCAAGCAATAGAAAGTCCATCAAAGGTTGATGTTCCACGTCCTATTTCATCGAGAATAACAAGAGAATGGTGACTTGCATGATTGAGAATCGTTGCCGTTTCAACCATTTCCATCATAAAGGTTGAGCGCCCCCGAGCAAGATCATCAGAAGCACCAACACGACTAAACAGGCGGTCAACAACGCCAATGTGTGCTGAAGTTGCAGGAACAAAGGACCCCATTTGCGCCATAATAGCTATAAGAGCGTTCTGCCGTAAAAAGGTTGATTTTCCTCCCATATTAGGTCCAGTCAAAAGCCAGATTGCTGCATATTGCTGATTTTTTTGCACAGAGAGATTACAATTATTGGCAACAAAGGGTTCTGCTGCTTGTTTGCGGAGTGCTTGCTCAACAACCGGATGGCGTCCTGCGGTGATATGAAAGGTCAGTGAATGATCAATTTTAGGGCGGCAATATCCTTGTTCTTCAGCAAGATGTGCTAAAGCGACAGAAACATCTAAAATAGCAAGTGCTTCAGCGGCTTTACGAATAAAATCAACTTGTTCAGTAATTTCGTGAACAAGCGTATCAAAGATCTCTAGTTCAAGTGTCAAGGCGTGGCTGGCAGCATGGGCAATACGACTTTCGAGATCAGCAAGCTCTGTTGTTGTAAAACGCATAGCATTTGCCATTGTTTGCCGGTGAATAAAGCGTGCTTTAGCTTGTGGATTATTTATAAGGGAAGATGCTTGTGTACTGGTGACTTCAATGAAATAGCCTAGAATATTATTATGCTTTATTTTAAGTGTCTTAATTTCTGTTTCTTGGGCATATTGTGCTTGAAGTTCAGCAATGACACGGCGTGATTCATCCCGTAAAGCACGCATTTCATCGAGCTCTTGATGATAATTGGAACGAATAAAACCACCATCACGTTTAAGCAGTGGGAGATCATCAGCCAATGCTTGGTCTAAATGGCGATGTAAAGCAACGGGGAGATTTGAAAACACCTGTTGTATATCACTTATTTCTTGAGGCGGGAGCTCATTATTAAGAAGCTGATGAATTTCACGAATGATTTCAAAGCCGCGTTGAATCGTTGCCATATCACGGGGACCTCCTCGTCCAAGAGCCAAACGTGAAACGGCGCGGGGCATATCTGGTCCCCCTTTTAAAGTGAGCTTTATTGCTTCTGCAAGAGAAGGATTACGGAGAAAAAAATCGATAGAATCCAAACGCGTATCAATAGCAGAAGGGGTGGTAAGGGGAGCAATAAGGCGATCAATGAGAAGGCGAGATCCTCCACCTGTTACAGTGCGATCAATAGCTTTTAATAAGCTTCCATCCCGTTGACCTGATGTCGTTCGAATAAGCTCAAGGCTTAGTCTGGTTGCAGCATCAATAAAAAGGGTAGCACTTTCATTTTGACGCTCAGGTTGCATGAGGGGGGGACGATGCGTGATTTGTGTTTTTTCGATATAACGGATAGCGGCTACGATTGCAGAGAGTTCGCAGCGTGAATAATCGGCAACACCTTCCAGCGTTGAAAGTTTAAAATAAGTGCAAATATCGCGTTCAGCAGTGAGGGTATCAAAGAGACAAGCCGGTTGAGGTGAAACGATACGATCAAGAACATTAAAAAGTGATTTATGCGATTTATCATGAAAAAAGGAATCAGCAACAATGATTTCTTGTGGGTCCACACGCATAATATCGGCTAAAAGTTTTTCTTGGCGGCTTTCAGTTACACGAAATATACCTGTTGAGATATCAATCCAAGAAAGGGCAAATTCTTCTCCGTCGCCAGTTTTTATTCGGGAAAGTGTCATCAAATAATTTGCGCGTGTTGGATCAAGGAGTTTTTCTTCTGTTATCGTTCCGGGGGTTACAAGGCGAACAACATCACGCCGAACAACAGATTTTGCCCCCCGTTTTTTTGCTTCAGCAGGATCTTCTGTTTGTTCACAAACAGCAACGCGATAACCACAAGCAATGAGTTTTTGCAAATAATCATCTGCAGCATGAACAGGAACACCACACATAGGAATATCTTGCCCTAAATGTTTTCCGCGTGCTGTGAGCGTTATTCCTAAAGCCTGAGCAGCTTCAATTGCGTCCTTAAAAAAGAGTTCATAAAAATCCCCCATCCGGTAAAAAAGAAGGGAATCATGATGGACGGCTTTGATTTCTATGTATTGCTCCATCATAGGTGTAAGACGTTCTGAAGAGGAAGCAGAGAGGGAAGCAGGCTGTGGAATTAAATTATTTTTATGGTCATTTTTTTTATCCATTTTTACGTAGCCTGTTCCCTTTCAGTGAATCTTTTACTCTTTTTTGTTTACTTCGATATTTATTTATCTCTAAATTGAAACGCATCATCAGATTTGCTAAGGCAAAGAATAACGATTTCTAACATATGAATCAAATCGAATGATTATACGCATTATCAAGCAAAATTTACACTGTTTTTGGAGAAAATAAAGTGAGATGAAAAAGAGCGAGCAGGATCAGAAAATGTATCAAACGATTTACAGTGCGAGCGAACGAGAAGCTCTTGATTTTCATAGTCGTGGTCGACCAGGAAAGCTTGAGATTGTTGCAACAAAGTCTATGGCAACACAGCATGATTTAGCCCTTGCTTATTCCCCAGGTGTTGCAGTTCCCGTTAAGGCAATTGCTCAAAATTCAGCATTGGCTTATGATTACACAGCAAAGGGCAATCTTGTTGCTGTTATATCAAATGGAACAGCTATTCTAGGCTTAGGCAATTTAGGTGCGCTCGCATCTAAGCCTGTGATGGAAGGTAAGGCTGTGCTTTTTAAGCGCTTTGCCGATATTGATTCCATTGATTTAGAAATTGATACAAATGATCCAGAGAATTTTATCAATTTAGTGCGCCATTTGGAACCTTCTTTTGGCGGCATCAATCTTGAAGATATTAAGGCGCCTGAGTGCTTTATGATTGAAAGTCGCTTACGCGAGGTGATGAATATTCCTGTTTTTCATGATGATCAACATGGTACAGCAATTATTGTCGCTGCTGGTGTGCTCAATGCTTTGAAGCTAACAGGGCGTGATATGCAAAATGCGCGGCTTGTCTGTAATGGTGCTGGTTCCGCCGGCATTGCTTGTATTGAATTGATTAAGGCGATGGGATTTAGAGCTGAAAATATCATCCTATGTGATACCAAAGGTGTTGTTTATGAAGGACGCAAAGAGGGAATGAATCAATGGAAATCTGCTCATGCTATCCGAACGGATAAACGCACACTTGCCGAAGCAATGGAAGGGGCAGATATATTTTTCGGGGTTTCTGCTAAAGGTGCACTGACTCCTGAAATGGTAAAGTCCATGGCACCGCAGCCGATTATTTTTGCTATGGCTAATCCCGATCCAGAAATTACCCCAGAAGAAGTTATGCAAGTGCGTAATGATGCCATTGTTGCGACAGGTCGTTCGGATTATCCAAATCAGATTAACAATGTTCTTTGTTTTCCTTATATATTTCGTGGTGCACTTGATGTGCGTGCAACCGTTATTAATGAAGATATGAAGATTGCTGCGGCAAGAGCTCTTGCTAATTTAGCCCATGAAGAAGTTCCAGACAGTGTTGCAGAAGCTTATCATGGAAAGCGGTTGAAATTTGGACCAAATTATATCATTCCTGTTCCTTTTGATCCACGTTTGTTTACGGTTGTTTCAATCGCGGTAGCAAAAGCAGCGATGAAAAGCGGTGTAGCGCAAAAGAACATAGATGATTTAGAGGCTTATGAGCGCGATTTGAATGCGAGACGTGATCCTACTTCTTCAATGATGCGTGGGATTTATAACCATGTTCGTCAAGCGCCAAAAAAAATTGTTTTTGCAGAAGGTGAAGAAGAGCAAGTCATGCGGGCTGCTGTTTCCTATGTTCATCAACAATTAGGAAAAGCGATTTTGGTTGGTCGTGAAGAGCAAGTAAGAGAAACGGCTTTTATCGCTGGAATTGATCTGGAGCGTGAAGGTATATCAATTATGAATGCTAAGCTTTCCTGTCGTACAGATGCTTATGCAAATTATCTTTATAAAAAGATGCAGCGTCAAGGCTGGCTGTTGCGCGATTGTCATCGACGTATCAATAATGATCGAAATTATTTTGCTGCGTGTATGGTGGCATTAGGAGATGCGGATGCAATGGTTACAGGGGTGACACGCAATTATGAAACGGCGCTGGTTGATATCCGTCGGGCAATTGATGAAAAACCAAAAGAACGACTGATTGGTATTTCAATGGCTATTTGCCGTGGACGAACTGTGTTTATTGCGGATACTGCTGTTTATGAAAATCCTAATGCTAAAGAACTAGCGGATATAGCGGAACAAACCGCTTCGTTTGTGCGTGGATTTGGATATCAGCCAAGGGTTGCGTTTTTAGCGTTTTCTACGTTTGGTTATATGAAAGGGAAGGTCACACAGCAAATTCAGGATGCGATTAATATTTTGCATGAACGCAAAGTCGATTTTGAGTTTGATGGAGAGATGAGTGCTGATGTAGCACTTAATTCCAAATTGATGCAGCAATATCCATTTATGGGATTAACAGAGCCTGCTAATATTTTGGTTATGCCTAGCTATCACGCATCTTCTATTGCAAGCAAAATGTTACAAGAACTTGGAGAAGCAACCATCATCGGTCCTATTTTAATTGGATTGGAAAAATCTGTTCAAATTGTACCGTTTAGTGGAAGCGATACAGATGTTGTCAATATTGCAATGCTTGCAGCTTATCATGCGGCAAAAGTTATCTAAAGAAAAAAAGCCCTTAATAGATCAATAATATATTAAAGGGCTTTATGATAGCAAAAGAACAATTTTTTTAAGAAGGCTGTATTTGATTGTCTTGTTGTTCTTCAGCGAGACGCTTTTGAAAGAGAGCTGCAAAATCAATAGGATCAATCCACAAAGGTGGAAAACCACCATTTTGAGTAGCATCAGATATAATTTGACGAGCAAATGGAAATAAAAGACGGGGACATTCAATAAAGACTAGAGGCATAACATGTTCTTGTGGAATGTTTTTAAGGTGGAAGACGCCTCCGTAAATTAGTTCTACATGAAATAAGGTTTCAGTATTATCATTAGCTTTGACGGAGAGAGACAAAACGACATCATAATTGTCATCACCAATTGGATTAGCATTGACATTAATATTGATATCAATTTGTGGTGATTTTTCACGCGCACGCAATGAATGGGGAGCACCTGGGTTTTCGAATGATAAATCTTTTAAATATTGCGTTAATACAGCAAAAACCGGCTCTCCGCCACTGTTGTTCATTTCACCTTCGGCCATATGACGAACCTCTCTCATTTATAATATGTATATTTATTTTAGATCTAAAGATCGAACTGGTTATCACGCCTTGCAAAAGGTTGCAAGGAATGCGCTCTTTATCTTGATTATTTTTTTTCATTCATTACAGATTTTCTAGGACTTTCAACGGTTATCATCATTTTTACGCCATGGAGATTCTGTTGTATCATGAACTTTGTAATCTTCAGCGTTAAGATCAATTATTTTTTCAGAGTCATTTTTTCTTTTCGTATTGGGATTTATTGTGTTTTTTAATGATGAAAAGAAATGCCACGCAACAGAGCGAATTGGTTTAATAAGAAGGAATATTCCCAAGAGATCAGTCACAAAACCGGGAAGAATAAGCAAAATCGCACTCAATATGATGAAAGCATCATGAATAATATTATTTTCTAATGTGCGTCCTTGAATAAGTTCACTTTGTATGTTTTTTAAAAGGCTAATCCCTTGAATTCGCAATAAAACAACCCCAACTAGGGTTGTGAGAATGACTAAACTTAAAGTTGCCAAAATGCCAATTTCTTGACCAACAAAAATAAAACCAGCGATCTCAATTAAAAGAATGCAGAGAAAGATAATGACAAAAAAACGAGGATTTAGAGAATAAAGTTTTATCACATGAAAATTTCCTTATGGAATGAGGAGAGGAGAAATTCTTAAAAGCATTCCTTATATAAAATCTATAAAAATATTTGAATGGTAGGATTCCCTATTTTACATATTTATTGATAAATGGTATTGACTGCAATGTTTATTACAGACTTAAAGCTTGGAGATTGACAGCGCCCATGGAATTTGACGTTATACTTGTCATCGCTCTTGTTGTTATGGTTGTTATTCTTGTGCAACTCCGTAGTGTATTAGGGAAGCGAATTGGATTTGAAAAGCCTCCTTTTGATCCTTATTCACGTCACTCTAAAAAGCAAGCTGAGGCAGAAACGACGGATAATATTGTTTCGTTCCCTCATCAAAAAAATTTACAAAAAGGCGATTTTAGTGAAATTGATGAGATTGCACCAGAAGGGAGTATTTTGAATGAAAATTTGCGCGCACTGCGTAGAATTGATCCTCATTTTTCTCCTCAATCTTTTATAAAAGGTGCAGGGATTGCTTATGAAATAATTGTCACAGCTTTTGCTAAAGGTGATCGAAGTCAGCTTAAAAGCTTACTTTGTCAGGATGTTTTTGAAAGCTTTTGTTCTGCTATTGAACAACGAGAAAAAAACAAAGAAAGAATAGAGTTTACTTTTGTTGGAGTTAATAAAATCGAGTTTGTTGCGGCGGCAATGCAAGAAAAGGATGAACTTTTAACAGTACGTATTATCAGTGAGATGATTTCTGTTACTTATAATGAACAGGGTGAGCGTATAGACGGTGATTCCGACGCTATTATAGAAATTAGGGATATTTGGACGTTTGTTCGTAATAGCCTATCTTCGGATCCAAACTGGAAGCTTTTCGCTACAGAAGATGAAAATTAAAGTATTTTTTTCTTCTATAAGTACTCAATAATTTATGAGAAATTGAAATGCCCTCAAGTGAATGGAGACAAAAAAGAGATTTATTAGCTTTACAAGATCGCCTTTTATGGGAGAGAGTTTGTCACACAATAACACCACTTCATAATAAGAGGCTCTCTTCTATATCAGAAAATATTGCAAATATTAATGATAAAAAACAGTGCATAACTCAAGTCCCTCTAGGGAGGCAGGAAAATCAACAACGCTCAACAATTATTAAAAAAGAAAAGAGAGCTGTTACACAAGTGCATAAAATTCATTTCTTTGATCATGTTGCACATCGTAAAATTTCCCAAGGTCGTTATCCTATTGAGGCACGTCTTGATCTTCACGGTTATATGCAGGAAGAAGCTTATTTTCTCTTAAAAAAATTTCTACAATCCTCTCAACAGAGTGGATTGCGTTATGTCCTTGTGATTACAGGAAAAGGTCGATCTGTTGGGAGTGATGGAGCTTTATATAGATTTGTTCCGTATTGGTTATCAACACCAGCTTTTCGATATTATGTTCATGCGTTTGAGCAAGCAGCGCGTCAGCATGGTGGTGAAGGTGCGCTTTATGTTTGGCTGCGTCGTTTTGTGTCGAGAAAAGGAATGTGATGCTATTTGTAGTTGTTCCAGGTTCAATATTTATTTTAAAGGATCTCGTATATTATAGATCATAGAAGAGGCATGATGGCATATTAATTTATAATTTCTGTCTATTGCATAAGAGTTTTGAATACAATATTTCCTTATTTTAATTTTTTATAAAGAATTACAAAGACTATTCATCTTATGCACTACGCATTGCGTCATACTTTTGTTTATTGCGTGTCTTTTGGGCCTACGCTCTTCACACAAAATAGAACGTTTCAAGTAGGAATGTACTTATATTGCATATTTACGAGCTTATTTTAGAGCAATATCTCTTAATAATTTCAAGCTTATTCTGTGACATGAGCGCATGCAATAGTAATCTCCATGAAGCATATAAAATCAATTATAGATCTCCATTTTTATGCTTAATAAAAGTGTAAGCCACACGATCACACATTTTCTAGCCTCTAATATTGCAAAACCCTTGGAACTTGAGAGGGGTTATTGGCGGTATGCTTTTTTTAAAGTGTTTTTACTCTGCATGGACTCCCTTTGCACATGACAGGCAAACCAAAGGTTCTGATTGATTCAATATAAGAGAGCTTAAAATAAGAGAGATATATTTGTGGATTTTACTCAGGTTGTTAAACGATAAATTATTTTTATAAATCACGATATTACGCTATTAGAACACAAAGAATAAAAACATGATAGATTGAGAAACTGCATTATTCAAAAGATATTGCTATAGATCGTTTTAAAAGCTGTACAATTCAATTAAAGAGAATCGTGAAAATAAAAGAGCGTAAATTTATAACACATGGCTGCGCAATAGCACTAAAAGATACAATTTCGTTGAATATTTTCATGAAGAAACGTTTTCATTCATTAAAAAACTCATCAAATCTCTTTCTCATAATAATTCTATCATTGAAATTTAATCATAAGGCGCAGAATACGAAATTATATCGGCGGATATTATACCCTTATTCGCCGTCTTTCAGATATTGGTTGAAATGCTAGCTTAGCATGAAAAGCACAATAGGGACTATTTTCATCAGAATCAGCGCCACAAAAATGAAAATCGGCTGATAATGGATCGCCAACCGGCCATCTACATGTATTTTCACTCAATTGTAGCAGATTAAGTTGCCGTGATATAGGCACCACTACATTAGATTTTGTGGGCATATCAACTTCTTTGACATCTTCTGCTACAAACTCTGTCTTTAAAGTTGTTTCTTCAACGTTGACAGATGATGTGTTTATTGGCGATACTGTGGAGGTGTTGCGACGCACACGTGGAGATGATGGGTTGCTTGCGGGAGTTTTTTGCGCACGTGTATTTCCCTGTGCTGTTTTTCCGCGTCCTGGCAACTTCAATCGATGCACTTTGCCGATGACTGCATTTCTGCTGACCCCACCTAATTGAGCGGCAATTTGACTCGCACTTAACCCTTCACTCCAAAGCTTTTTAAGAAGCTCAACGCGTTCACATGTCCAACCCATATCAGCACTCCATTCCGATTACGTCACTAAGATGCTTCCCCTTTGCATCTTCAAATGTTTCAATAATGTTCTCAATGCACTAAATGAAAGAATTTTACACTCTAAGTGAGCATAAAAAATCATCCAACCTGTGGAACTTACAAATCAAAACATATCATCTTGCTTAACGATAGTATAAATTACAATATGCACTCACTCTATGACAAGAGCCTTTGCCTCTTGAAAAGTTTATTTAGAATGTTTTCCCCAACTTGCAAATCAATCATAGGTTAAACGTTCACTTTTATTTAAGGCTTTTTCCCAAAATGCTTATTTTTAGAACCTTCATTGACTTTTTTTCAATTGGTGTAATGATCTATTCCATGAGGTGTAATCATTAATCGAGCGAAATGTTGAAAGCACCGGAATGAAATGTATCAAGTTGTTTTATTTGTAGTGTCTCTTTTTATATATATTGAAAAGGTTAAAATATAAAGGGAATTATGATGGATGCCATTTCTATACAGCCACTTTATGAATGTTTTGCACGACGAAATTTACATTTTAAACAGGGGCAGGGGGTATGGCTTATCTCCGATAAAGGAGAGCGTTATCTCGACTTGACATCTGGTATTGCTGTTAATGCATTAGGATATGCACATCCAAAGTTGGTTGAGGCTCTCAAAAGACAAGCTGAAAAACTTTGGCACATTTCCAATCTTTTTCAATCACCCGAACAAGAGGCTTTTGCTGCACGGCTTTGTGCAAATAGCTTTGCTGAGAAAGTTTTCTTCTGTAATTCTGGTGCTGAAGCACTAGAGTGTGCGTTCAAAACGGCTCGTCATTATCATTACGCATCTGGCCATCCAAAACGCGTTGAAATTATTACTTTTGAAGGTGCATTCCATGGACGCACCCTTGCAGCGCTTGCTGCTACTGGGCATAAAAAATATCTTGAAGGCTTTGGTCCAAAAGTTGATGGATTTATTCAAGTTCCTTTTCGTGATGAAAGCGCTTTGCGAAACGCTATCAATAAAAATACAGCCGCTATTCTTATTGAACCTATACAAGGAGAGGGAGGAATACGAACAGTTCCTCACGAAACTTTAAGATTTTTGCGCAGAATATGCGATGATCATGGTTTGCTCTTGATTTTAGATGAAGTTCAAACGGGTATTGGACGAACAGGAAAACTTTTTGCCTATGAATGGAGTGACATCACACCAGATATTCTTACTCTTGCAAAAGGACTAGGGGGTGGATTTCCATTAGGGGCGTGTCTTGCAACAGAAAAAGCTGCAAAAAGTATGACATCAGGGACCCATGGTTCAACCTTTGGAGGAAATCTTCTTGGAATGGCGGTCGGCAATAGTGTTCTTGATACAATACTAGAACCAGGTTTTCTCCAGCATGTTCAGCACGTAGGCAATAAGCTAAAACATGGACTTTCAAAGATTCTCAATAGCTATCCTGATATTATCTGTGCAATTCAGGGAGTAGGTCTTATGATAGGTATTCAATGTGTTGTACCTACAAATGTTGTCGTGGATGCCTTAGAAAAGGAATATGTTCTCTGTACGAGTGCCAACAATAATGTCGTGCGCTTATTGCCTCCTCTTATCATCACGGAAAAAGAAATCGATGAAATTTTGCATCGTATTGAAAAAGCAATTGCTACTCTTTCGTAAATAAATAAAAAGGCAAGTATCATAAACATGACAAATGCTCTTCGTCATTTCACTGATTTATCCGTTTTAACCCCGCAAATAGCACGTGCTTTGATCGATTATGCAAAAATCCTTAAAGCATCTTTTAAAGCAGGGAAAGGATCTAAACCTTTTGTTGGTAAAACACTGGCGATGATTTTTGAAAAACCCTCCACACGAACCCGTATTTCATTTGATATCAGTATGCGCCAATTTGGCGGTGATACGATCATGCTCACAGGTTCAGAGATGCAACTTGGTCATTGTGAAACCATTGCTGATACAGCACGCGTTTTATCGCGTTTTGTAGATATTGTTACAATACGAACAACAACACATAATCGAATGCTTGAATTAGCACAATATGCACAAATTCCTGTTATTAATGCCCTTACAGATGATACACATCCTTGCCAAATTCTAGCAGATATTTTGACCTATGAAGAACATCGTGGACCAATTGCAAAAAAAACATTTGCATGGATAGGAGATGGTAACAATGTGCTTCACTCCTTAATTGAAGCAGCTGCTCTTTTTCATTTCTACTTACGTATTGCCACTCCAAAAGGTTGTGAACCACAAGAAAAATTTGTTCACTGGGCACGTGAACGAGGAGCTCATATTACATTAACGTATAATCCACAAAAGGCTGCTACAGATGCTGACTGTATTATCACCGATACATGGTTTTCCATGGGACAAGAGTTTCGGGCCCGTGATCATTCTGCCTTTCAGCCTTATCAAGTCAATGAAGCTTTAATGAAATTAGCCAAACCCAATGCTCTTTTCATGCATTGTCTTCCTGCTCATCGTGGTGAAGAGGTTGTTGATGCTGTGATAGATGGACCACATTCCGTTGTTTTTGATGAAGCTGAAAACCGTCTTCATGCTCAAAAAGCAATTCTTGCATGGTGTTTACAAGATGCATTTTTTTCTTCACAATCGTTTGCAAAATAGATCATATAAAAGGCAAAGAAAAGATATGTGTGAACAAACCACAGATGAAGCTCCTCTCAACAATATCCATTTGAGTGAAGATGATACTGTTATTCCTTTTCAAGTCGAAGAATTAGATATTCGTGGGCGTGCTGTACAACTTGGTAAAGCTTTAAATTCTATTCTTAACAGACATCAATATCCTGAACCAGTTTCTTATCTTTTGGCAGAAGCTTTGGTTTTGACCGTTTTACTTGGAACTTCTCTCAAGCTTACGGGAAAATTTATTTTACAAACCCATTCGGATGGACCGGTTAATATGCTGGTATGCGATTTTTCTCCTCCTTCCAGTTTACGGGGATACGCTCGTTTTGATAAAGAACAACTTAAACAAGCCATAGATAATAATCAAATCTCTTCAGAAACACTTTTAGGAAAGGGTACTTTAGCTTTCACGATTGATCAAGGTCCTCACATGCAACCCTATCAAGGGATAGTTGCATTAGATGGATCAAATTTACAAGAAGCTGCTCGTATTTATTTTGATCAATCAGAGCAAATTTCTACGGATATCCGTTTGGCTGTTGCTATATTAATCAATCGTGACAACCAAGGAAAACCTCAGAAAAGCTGGCGAGCTGGGGGTATTTTGACACAATTTTTGCCCCAAGCATCGTCCCATCATCAAATAGATGACCTTCATCAAAAGCAAGAAGAAACGAAAGACCAAACCCAATTAGATAACCAATGGCAAGAAGCTAAAATACTCATGGCAACGATTGAAAGTTCAGAATTAACAGATCCTCAAGTAGGGAGTAAACGGCTCTTATTCCGTCTTTTTCATGAACAAGGTGTGAGAGTTTTTAATCCGCTTTCTCTTGTCGACCAATGTTCTTGCTCGCGTGAAAAAATTAAAGGAATGCTGGAAAGCTTTCCCAGTGATGAACGAAATGAAATGGTTAAAAATAAATATATTTCAGTCACATGCGAGTTTTGCTCGAAAATGTATCGTTTTACACTGCAAGAATTTTTAGAAGAAAAAATATAATCAACTTCATAAAAATGATGATTACAAAAAAACCATTTTATTGGCGCTGTAAAAACCTAAAGCATAAGCCCATATGATCTCTTGAATATTTTTTTTAGCATTTTTCGATGTGTGCCAATGATCTTTTTGTTGAAATCACTATTCACTGGATATACTTTTTAAAAAAGAGTGTCCTGTAAAAGATATTTTTTCCTCTTGAAAGAGCTTCTTTATTTATTCTTGTATTTTTAAATTTAAAAAGCTGTTCATTATACTTATATTAAAAATACACGAAAAGGCATTTTTAACCTTTTCTAAGCTGTTTTTTTGATTCAAGATAAAAGAATTTGAAAAAAATCTCATAGTATTTAGTGTTTTCGTTTAATCGAGAGAAATGGTAAATTATATTTATAAATCAATATGTTGATATTTTATTTTCTTCTATTACGATTGCTTGTTCAATTTTGGGGAGAATTTTTTTTTGATAAATTTGCCATGTTAGGGGACCAACATGCTTGGCGATGATAATGCTCTCTTTGTTCAAGAGAAAGGTTTCTGGTGGTCCATATACCCCCCAGTCAATAGCTGTATATCCTGAAATATCAAGGCCAATCAATTTAAAAGGATTACCAAAACGATTTAAAAAGCGCAGAGCGTTTGCTTTGTTATCCTTATAATTAATACCAATCAGATCAAAACGTTTATCTTGTGCAATTTTCATAAGAAGAGAATGTTCTTCGCGACAGGGTAAACACCAAGACCCCCAAAAATTGATCAATGTGACACGTCCTTTAAATTGTTTTGAATGAAGATAACTTTCCTGATTAAGAAGGGGAAGGTATATCTCGGGGGCTGGTTTTCCAGCTAATGCATTTGGGAGAAGAGAAGGATCTTGCGGATATTTTTTATGCATAAAGTTGAAAAAAAACACCATGAGAAGAAGAAAAAGCATTAATGGTCCAAAAAGAACAAAGAAAACAGGCAAAGATATATTTTTTTTAAGTTTGGGAGGGATGTTCTTCATTATATTTTTCTTTTTGTGATCGTTCTTTTTTGTTTAATTGTTGGAGAATTTTTTTTTGGTAGATGCTCTTGCAAAGAATATAGCCAATAAGACAGAGGAGGGATATTGCAGAAAGGGTATAGCTTAAAACAACAATTTGCTTGTGTTTAAGGGTACCAAGGAAAAAATCGATTTTCTGAGATAAGTTTCCTAAAAGTCCGCTATGGATGCCATTTAGGTCAAGCATGATGAAGAGTCCTGTTGTTGTGCACGACGGGATTTTTTAATCTGAAGTATTTTGATATAACGGCTGTTGATTTCATTTCGCATAGCCATCAAATAAAGCGCAATAAACATAAAGACGAAACAAAATAACATGGTTATAAGAGGCCATAACATAGTATTGTCGATTGTTGGTCCTCCAGCACGTAATAAGGAGGCTGGTTGATGCAGTGTATTCCACCAATTAACGGAAAACTTAATAATAGGGATATTAACAAAGCCAACAAGGGTAAGAATTGAAGTCGCGCGAGCGGCTTTTACTTGATTGTCAAAAGCACGTCCAAGCAAGATAATGGCAAGGTAGATAAAAAGCAGAATTAAAACTGAGGTTAATCGTGCATCCCATACCCACCATGTTCCCCATGTAGGGCGCCCCCAAAGCGCTCCTGTCATGAGGGCCAAAGCGGTAAAAATTGCTCCAATGGGCGCTCCACATTTGAGAGCTACATCAGCAAGATGATATTTCCAAATCAAATTTCCTAATGCTGCTGCACTCATCGTTATATAACAGAATGTAGACAACCACGCGAAAGGGACATGGAGATACATAATCTTAACAGTCATACCCTGTTGATAGTCGTCTGGTGAATATATCACGAAAATAAGCCCTAAGATCAGAAGACATAACGTTATGCTGGCAAGCCATGGTAAAATGATTTTGCTTATTTTCATAAAACGGGTAAAACTTATAGGGAGTGACCTCATTTTATATGTGGGCGATAGTTCATTCATGAAATTCATAATAGGGAGAATTTTTCTATGCGGCAATCATCTTTTATTATTCGGATAAAAGCTTGAGCGTTAGAGCGGCAACAAAAGAGCTAAAGAGACACAAAAACAGTGAAAAAGCGCTAAGAAGAGCCAAGGAAGTTAGAAAAGAGGCATTTGGATTTGTTGGCGCTGTCGCCGCAGAAACGCCAAAAATCATAATTGGAATGATCCACGGCAAGATAATGATAAAAATAAGAAGCGTGCTATGTAACAATGAGCTTGCAAGCGCCGCTCCTATGGCGCCAATAAAAATAATAGCAGGTGTTCCACATAAAAGGGTAAGTATTGTTGTAAAAGTTATCGTGACATCTAAGTGGAGCATGAGGGCTAAAATAGGTGTGGTAAAAATGAGAGGAAGCATTGTTCCTACCCAATGAGCGATGCATTTGATAAAGACAATTAGCATAAAACTTTGTCTTTGTCCTGAAAGGATAAATTGGTCGAGATTGCCATCATCGCGATCGATTTGAAAAAGTTTGTTCAGATTAAGAAGTCCTGCGAGAAGGGCTCCAAACCACAATATCCCTGGACCTATTTGTGCAAGAATTTTTGGATCTGGTCCAATGGCAAAGGGGGTTATAATCACAACAGCGATGAAAAACAATAATCCTGTGAGCGAAGAGGTTTGTGGCGCTAATAATAGTTTAAGATCACGCCAGAACAGTGCTTTCATTTTATTCTCTCCTAGAGAGGTAAAAATTTTTCCAGAGCGATTGTATGGTTTTCTGGAATACCTAAGGAATGATGGGTGACGGCGATAATCATCCCTCCTTGATTGAGATGGCGCTGAAAAATATGAGTCAGGCATTTTTGAGCATAGCTATCAAGTCCTGATATCGGTTCATCTAAAACCCAAATAGGGCGATAGGAGAGCAAAAGACGAGCAAGAGCGACACGCCTTTGTTGACCAGTTGACAGTATGTTAAAGGGTAAATATTCAAGATCAGCAAGACCAATATCGGTAAGGGATTCATGGGGGGAGTACAGAGGCTGTCCATAAAACTCTGCCCAAAATTGCAAATTATCAATGACAGATAAGAAAGGTTTCATGGCATTTTGAGACCCGATATAATGACATGCAGTGGCAACAGGATATTTTTGTTCATCATCTTTAAGTATGACATGACCTTCAGCAGCTTCAAGAAGGCCGACAATGATTCGCAATAATGTAGATTTTCCGATGCCATTTGGTCCGGTGATTGTCATCAGTTGTTGTGGAAATAAACAAAAAGAAAGATCTTTGAACAGAATTTCCCCGTTTCTGTAAGCTGCTAAATCTTTGCCTGATAACACCATGTGATTGCCTATTTTTATATTTCCCTCTTTTTTATTGCATTATTGCATAAAAAAACACGTTTTTTTATGCAATTGTCCCTAGAATAGTTCTAGAAATAGTTCTATAAGGGATACGTTACATCAAGATCTGGTGTAGAATGGTTTTTGGCGCTGATTTCCGCATTTACCTACTGAAAGGTGGAGGGGGAAATGGATGGCGGAGGTAATTGCGTCTGCGCTCAAGCTGCGACCTTGACTCGTAGTTTGTGTTGTTCATTCCTGGAAATTGGGTGGTTTATAGTATGAGGGTGGACAGTCATGACTCACATTGATAGCTTTAATTGTCGCAGAACGTTAAAGGTTGGTGGCAAAGAATATACTTATTATAGCTTAATCGAAGCGGAGAAGAATGGACTTGAAGGCATTTCGCGTTTACCATTTTCGATGAAAGTTATTCTCGAAAATTTATTGCGTTTTGAAGATGGGCGCACAGTTAAAAAAGAAGATATCCTCAATGTTTCTAAATGGTTAAGCGACAAAGGAAGCGCAGGGGCAGAAATCGCCTACCGTCCTGCACGTGTTCTTATGCAAGATTTTACGGGTGTTCCGGCGGTTGTTGATCTTTCTGCAATGCGTGATGCTATGGTCAAACTTGGTGGGAACGCTGAAAAAATTAATCCTCTCATCCCTGTTGATCTTGTTATTGATCACTCAGTTATTGTTGATGATTTTGGCACTCCTATGGCTTTTAAGGAAAATGTTGAGCATGAATATGAACGCAATGGTGAGCGTTATCGTTTTCTGAAATGGGGGCAACAAGCCTTTCAAAATTTTCGTGTTGTTCCTCCAGGAACAGGGATTTGTCATCAGGTTAATCTCGAATATCTAGCACAATGTGTGTGGATGAAGAATGAAGAAGGGGATGAGACGGTTTATCCTGATACCTGTGTGGGAACTGATTCGCATACGACGATGGTCAATGGTTTGGGGGTTTTAGGTTGGGGGGTTGGTGGCATTGAAGCCGAAGCGGCAATGTTAGGCCAACCCGTCTCTATGTTGTTACCTGAAGTAATTGGTTTTCGCCTAACAGGGAAGCTTAAAGAAGGTGTTACAGCCACCGATCTCGTACTAACGGTGACCCAAATGCTCCGCCAGAAGGGTGTTGTTGGTAAATTTGTTGAATTTTTTGGCCCTGGTTTGGAGCATATGACTCTTGCTGATCGGGCGACAATTGGGAATATGGCCCCTGAATATGGAGCAACTTGTGGTTTTTTTCCAATTGATAAGGAGACAGTGCGTTATCTCAACATGACAGGGCGTGATGAAAATCGGATTGCCTTAGTCGAGGCTTACTCCAAAGCACAAGGGATGTGGCATGACGAAAAGGTGGCTCATCCCATTTTTAGCGATACAATTGAATTAGATATGGGAACTGTTGTTCCTTCTATGGCTGGTCCTAAACGTCCGGAAGGGCGTATTGCATTGGAAAATGTTGGACAAGGTTTTGGGAAGGCATTGGTTGAAGACTATAAGAAAACTTCAGGACAAGATGAGCATTATCCGGTTGAAGGTGAAGAATATACGCTTAGTCACGGTGATGTGGTGATCGCTGCGATTACTTCCTGTACAAATACATCAAATCCAAGTGTTCTTATTGCAGCAGGCCTTTTGGCACGAAATGCTGTGGCAAAAGGTCTCAAAAGCAAACCATGGGTAAAAACTTCTCTCGCACCTGGTTCACAAGTTGTTGAAGCTTACCTTAAAAATTCGGGTCTGCAAAAAGATTTAGATGCATTAGGATTTAACTTAGTAGGGTTCGGGTGCACAACATGTATAGGGAATTCTGGTCCTTTGCATCCAGCTATTTCCAAAACGATTAATGACAATGGCGTCATTGCTGCTGCAGTTCTTTCAGGAAATCGTAATTTTGAAGGGCGTGTCTCTCCTGATGTGCAAGCAAATTATTTAGCTTCACCTCCGTTAGTTGTTGCTCATGCGCTTGTCGGGACGGTGTGTAAAGATTTAACCAAGGAACCTCTTGGTGAAGATTTAGATGGTCATCCGGTTTACTTGAGAGATATTTGGCCAACTTCTCAAGAAATACAGGCGTTTATCGAAGAAAATGTCACACGTAAGGTTTTTGCTGAAAAGTATGCAGATGTCTTTAAGGGTGATGAAAATTGGCAAAAAGTTCAGATCCCTACGGGATCTACCTATTCTTGGGATGAGCAATCCACCTATGTTCGTAATCCACCATATTTCGATGATATGCAGAAAACACCAGATGTTTTACCAGACATTAAGGAGGCACGAATTTTAGGTTTGTTTGGTGATAAAATAACGACAGATCATATTTCTCCTGCTGGTTCTATTAAGGCTGCTTCTCCTGCTGGAAAGTATTTAATGGATCATGGTGTTAGCGTCGCTGATTTTAATCAATATGGGACACGCCGTGGGAATCATGAAGTTATGGTTCGTGGGACCTTTGCCAATATTCGCATTCGTAATTTCATGTTAGGAGAAAATGGTCGAGAAGGCGGTTATACGATTCATTATCCCTCAGCGGTAGAACAAACCATTTACGATGCAGCAATGGCGTATAAACAAGAAGGTATTCCGCTCGTTGTTTTTGCGGGTATTGAATATGGCAATGGATCATCACGTGATTGGGCCGCCAAGGGGACTAATCTTCTTGGTATCAAAGCAGTGATTGTACAATCCTTTGAAAGGATTCATCGCTCTAATCTTGTTGGTATGGGTATTGTTCCTTTTGTCTTTGAAGAGGGGGTAAGTTGGAAATCTTTAGGCTTAAAAGGAGATGAAAAGGTAACGATTGAAGGTATTCATAACTTGAAACCTCGTCAAAAGACCGTAGCAAAAATTACTTTTTCTGATGGTACGATAAAAACTGTTCCATTATTATGCCGTGTTGATACTGAAGATGAGCTAGATTATTTGCATCATGGTGGAATTTTGCAATATGTCTTGCGCAAGCTAGCTGTTTAAATGCCTTTGTTCGTTGAGGAATATCTTTAAACAATTAAGCTATAAAGTTGAGGATCAAAGAATTTGGCTTTGTTTTTTATGCCTGTCTTTGAAAATTTAATTGACGTTGGCTTTGACATTGCGCTATAAGCCACATGAGTTATAGGCAGCTTTATAGTTTTGCTTGAGTTAGGTTTGTTTACATTGGTAGAGTTGTTATTGAGAATCATTTTACCAAGGTGTTGAAAGAGAGATTATATTTATGGCGAATACACCTTCTGCTCGAAAAGCGGTGCGCAAGGTTGCAGCACGCACACAGGTTAATAAGGCCCGCCGTTCACGCGTACGTACTTTTATGCGTAAGTTTGATGATGCTCTAGCAGGGGGCGATAGAGCATCGGCAGAAATTGCATTTAAGAATTTTGAGCCTGAGATTATGCGTGCGGTTTCTAAAGGCGTTTTTCATAAAAATACGGCTGCGAGGAAAGTATCACGTTTAGCGAAGCGTTTAAAGGCTCTCAGCGTTTAAGATTTTTCTGTTTTATTAAGAGTCAAGCCAGTGTCCGTAAGGGTGCTGGCTTTTTTTATTGTTTCAAAAAGTTTCTATTGAAAGCAGGAATCGACTGCGATTCTCCTCTTGAAAAAGGAGAGAAAGTTTATAGGGGGGAGTATGGTTATCCACAAGCTTTGTGGATTTTTACAGAGTCTTTTTTGTCAAGCATTTTATTTTTTTTTTTTAATCTGAAGAGATTCTTTAATGATTGGTAAATTCAAAAAAAAAAAATGAATTGAATCAACTATTTTTCTCATTCCTCATTGAAATAAGCATTTTTACAGCATTTTTTTGGAGCTTTTGATTGTATTTTGACCTCTTGCATTTTACCTCTGCTGTTTTGTATGGTTCTTATGAAAACTAAAAAGCATGAAGGGGTCACATCAGCACATTATCCTATATTTTGTTGAATATAAAATCTTTGGTTTAGGCTTTTTAAAAGCTTTTGTGTTGGGTAGATTTTTGGATGGTTTTTTTAGTTCTCTTGGTTGGTATGTTTACCATTTTAGAAGGGTGGGTCATATCATGAGTACAAGTAAATCTTATTGGTCATCTTTATTAGTGGGGTTGTGATGAGGCTATCCTAGGGGAGGATGAGTAATCTTATTTGGGGTAGGGCGTTTTGCCTTCGCTAGATTTATTTTAGCTGTTTGGTAGGACAAAATTTTATTTTTATCAGGATGGAAGATGGTGGATAAATTGAACTCTAAAGCTAGTTCCTTTAAAAGGGTTTCGGTGAATATCCTGTCGGCAGAGAACATAATAAAGAATAGAATGGCAGAGAGTGATGGGGCTGTTTGTAGAAATGCTTCTATAGGGCATTCTATTGTTTCAGAGGAGGAGGGTGCGGCGGCTTTTATACGTGTTATGGCGCAATTAAAGGCACAGGTTGGTGTTGAGGCTTATACCAGTTGGTTTGGTCGTGTGAAGCTTGCTGAGTATAGTCATACTCTTGTAAAACTTTCTGTTCCGACAGCTTTTTTACGTTCATGGATTAATAATCACTATGGTTCTCTTTTGACTCATTTATGGAAACAAGAGAATTCAGCAATTCTTCGTGTTGAAGTTATCGTTCGCGGTATGGAGCGGGTTTCAAGAGATGTTGTTTGTAAAACAAGCGCACCTTCAGTTGTACTGGAGGAGCCGGCAAGTTCATCTTTTGTTGAGAATTGTGTAGAGCATTCAGTAAAAAGTTCTCAAGCGGGAGTTTTTGGATCTCCGCTTGATTCTCGTTATACTTTTGAAAGCTTTGTTGAGGGGGCATCTAATCGTGTTGCTTTAGCGGCGGCACGTTCAATAGCAGAGGGGCATAAAAGTGCTTTGCGTTTTAATCCTCTTTTTATTCACGCGTCTGTTGGTTTAGGAAAAACACATTTGCTTCAAGCGATTGCTGCTTCTGCATTGAAACGTTTAACATCTGCGCGTGTTATTTATTTAACGGCTGAATATTTTATGTGGCGTTTTGCAACAGCTATTCGTGATAATGATGCTCTTTCTTTTAAAGAACAGCTTCGCGATATCGACCTTTTGATTATTGATGATATGCAGTTTTTGCAGGGTAAGTCGATACAACATGAATTTTGCCATTTACTTAATATGTTGCTTGATAGTGCAAAACAAGTTGTTGTCGCTGCAGATCGTCCACCAGCGGAATTAGAATCGCTTGATCTTCGCGTTCGGTCTCGTCTTCAAGGAGGGGTTGCCCTTGAAATTGAGGCACCAGACTATGAAATGCGTTTGCAAATGTTGCGCCAGCGGTTGAAGGTGGCACAAAAAGATGATAGCATGGTATCGATTTCTGATGATATTTTGGACTATATTGCGAAAACGGTTTTAGGGTCAGGGCGCGATATTGAAGGCGCGTTTAACCAGCTCTTATTTCGTCAGTCTTTTGAGTCTGATTTATCTTTAGAACGGATTGATGAGTTATTAGGTCATTTGACACGTCCAGGTGAACCTAAGCGCATTCGGATTGAAGAAATTCAGCGTACAGTAGCACGCCATTATAATGTTTCCAAACAGGACTTGTTGTCTAATCGTCGAACACGGACGGTTGTAAAACCACGGCAGATTGCAATGTATTTAGCGAAAGTATTAACGCCTCGCTCGTTGCCAGAAATAGGACGCCGTTTTGGTGGGCGTGATCATACAACAGTTTTACACGCTGTGCGTAAAATTGAAGATTTGGTTTGTGGTGATCAGACCTTGGCCAAGGAGCTTGAATTACTGAAGCGGTTGATTGGAGAACAAGCTGTATAGCATTTATCATTTCTTTTTTTGAAGAAACTTTAAGAGATTGAATGAAAGGATTTGTTTTTTCTTATGCAGGAGTGACTTGCCATTTTAAAAGAGGTTTAATAAACTCTAGCAGGCGATTCTTTAAAAAAGGGTCTGTTATTTTAATTCTAAGGAATTCTTATCGTTTTTGGTAAATCATATGGGGCTTTTATGCGCATTACAGTGGATCGCAATCAATTTCTTAAGTCTCTTGGTCGTGTTCACCGTGTGGTAGAGCGCCGTAATACTGTTCCTATTTTGTCAAATGTTCTGATTGATGCAGAAGATAGTCATGTACAGTTAAAAACAACAGACCTTGATTTAGAGGTTACAGAATCTTTTACAGTCAATGTTGAAGAGGCAGGAGCAACAACTGTTCCGGCACATTTGCTTTATGATATCATTCGTAAACTTCCTGATGGCAATGAAGTTGTATTATCCGTTGATGAGAGCCAAGCAAATACAATGTCCGTTGTTTCTGGTTGTGCGCATTTTCAGCTTCAATGTCTTCCAAAGGCAGATTTTCCAGAGTCTCTTCCTGGGCAATTTGGTTATCGCTTTTCTCTATCGGCATCAGGGTTGAAACATTTGCTTGATTGCACGCAATTTGCCATTTCTACTGAAGAAACACGCTATTATCTTAATGGTATTTACTTCCATGTTATTCATGATGATGTTTTTAAACTGCGTTTGGTGGCAACGGATGGTCATCGTTTGGCGCAAGTTGAGATGGAAGCTCCTTCAGGAGTTGAGGGAATGCCCGGTGTTATTGTTCCTCGTAAAGCTGTAGGAGAGTTGCAAAAGCTTCTTTCAGAAGAAAATGATGGTGAGGTATGTATAGAGCTTTCAGAAACAAAGATTCGTTTTTCTGTAGGTTCTGTGATTTTTACGTCAAAGTTAATTGATGGAACATTTCCAGATTATCAACGTGTTATTCCTCTTGGAAATGATAAAGAATTAGTTGTTAATAGGCAGGATTTTTCTTCTGCAGTTGATCGTGTTTCAACGATTTCAAGTGATCGGGGGCGTGCAGTTAAGTTAACGATTGAGCATGGACAATTAAGGCTTGTTGTGAATAGTCCTGATTCAGGTAGTGCGGAAGATCAATTATCCGTAACTTATACATCTGAACCACTTGAGATAGGGTTTAATTCACGTTATCTTTTGGATATTGCTGGGCAGCTTTCAAGCGATGAGATGGTTTTTATGTTGGCTGAAGCTGGAGCGCCAGCTTTGATTCGTGATAATGATGATGCAGATGTGCTTTATGTGCTGATGCCTATTCGCGTTTAGGGACAATTGTTTTGCAATGCATGGCAAGTCATGTGCACAAAGTGGCTGTGAAACAGCTAAAGCTTTTACGTTATCGCAATTATTCTTTTTTTAATATTCATTTTTCGGGCCAGCATGTGGTTTTCACGGGGCATAATGGTGCTGGTAAGACGAATCTTTTAGAGGCATTATCTTTTCTTTCGCCGGGTCGTGGTTTGCGACGGGCTGCATATTCTGATGTTAGCTTTATAGATGGGGGAGGTGAAGGGTTTGTTGTCTTTGCATGTCTTGAATGTGCTCTTTATGGTGAGGTAAAGATTGGTACAGCTTTAGAGGTTAGCGATAACAGTCGAAAGGTCCATATTAATGGTGTGAGTGAGCCAAGTGACTGTTTAACAGATTACTGTCATATTAGTATCTTAACACCCTCAATGGATGGTCTTTTTACAGGCCCTTCGCTTGAGCGGCGTCGTTTTTTGGATCGTATGGTTTTGGCGATTGATCCTTTGCATAGTCGCCGCATAGCCGATTATGATAGGGCGATGCGCGCACGTAATCGTTTGTTTTTAGATGGCAATGAAGATACTGCTTGGTTTGATGCTTTAGAAAAGCAGATGGCAGAATTGGCGACAGCTATTTCTGCGGCGCGTATTGATGTTATTCGGCTTTTAAATGACATGTTTACACAAATGCCATCACAGATACCTTTTCCACGGGCTTTATTGCAAATTGATGGTTTTTTGGAAACAGCTTTAAAGAAACTATCAGCCACTGAAGTTGAAGAGCAATTTTGTGATCTGTTACAGCGTAATCGCGCGATGGATCGTGCTGCTGGGCGGACATTAGAAGGGCCGCATCGCACAGATTTACAAGTTTTTTATGCGGATAAAAATAGAGCAGCAACATCTTGTTCAACAGGTGAACAAAAAGCGCTGTTGACAGGTTTGGTTTTGTGTCATGCCCGTTTAACGGGTATGATATCGGAAAGGGCTCCCATCCTTCTTCTTGATGAGATGGCTGCTCATCTTGATTCACATCGACGTGCAGCTTTATTTGATATTCTTGATGATTTAGCTGTGCAAACCTTTATGACAGGAACAGATCGTCTTTTATTTGATGCCTTAAAAGGGCGTGCAGAATTTTTTGAGATTAAGGATGGCGCTTTATTACTGTAAAAAACATGATAAATATTTTTTTAAATAAGTGATGGTCGAGAAGAAAAGGGATGCCATGTCTGTGGTGATAACGATTTTAAATGGTCCTAATTTAAATTTTCTGGGTCAACGTGAGCCGGAAATTTATGGAACTGAAACTCTAGAAGATATTGAAAAAAATTGCAGAGAATGGGCAAAAAGAGCTGATGTTGTCATAAAATTTTATCAAAGTAACTATGAGGGTCAGCTAGTAGAATGGATACAAGAAGCAATAGGACTAAGCTCTGGATTGATCATCAACCCAGCGGCTTATAGTCATACATCTGTTGCCCTTCTTGATGCTCTAAAAATGTTTTCAGGGCCAAAAGTAGAAGTTCATTTATCCCATATTTATCAACGCGAATCTTTTCGTCATCATTCTTATACATCTTCAGGTGTAGACGCTATTATAAGTGGTTTTGGAAGTGATGGATATCGCTTTGCACTTGAGTATATTGCAAAACAATTAATAAGTTGTAAAGGTAAAGAATTAAGTGTTGAATAAGAGTAATATAGGCATTGAATTCACTTGATAATTATTTTCAAATCTGTACAATATGAGGTATTATATTTATGGCAATTTTTAGTGCATATGACGGGGGTAAAAGAAGATGAAAAGCTTTGTTCGACAATTAGGAATGCTTGTGGTTTTAGGGGGAGCACTGCTTTTGTCTGGTTGTAAAATGGATGTCCTTCAGCCATCAGGTTATGTAGCACAACAACAGCTCATTTTGATTGTTATTTGTGTGCTTGTTATGCTTTGCGTTGTCATTCCAGTCATGGTGAGTGTGGTATTTTTAGCGATAAAATATCGTGCATCGAATACGAAAGCAAACTATTCTCCCGATTGGGCGCATTCAAATAAAATTGAAGCTGTAATGTGGGGTATTCCAATTGTAATCGTGATGGTTTTAGGTTCATTAACGGCTTATTATACTTATAGGCTTGAGCCTGCAAAGCCTCTTCCAGTAGAGGTTGTGGGTGAAGGAGAGTCATTGCAGATTGATGCTATAGCTCTTGATTGGAAATGGGTTTTTATTTACCCTCAATATGGTGTTGCATCGGTCAATGAAATTTACGCGCCTAAAGGACGTCAAGTTTTATTGCAATTGACGTCAGAAAATTCTGTCAATGCCTTTTGGGTTCCTAAATTGGGTACAGTTCTTTACGCGATGCCGCAGATGAATGCTAAGTTGCATTTGATCGCTGAAGAACAAGGCGTATTCAAGGGAACCTCAGCAAATTATAGTGGTGATGGTTTTTCAGGGATGCGGTTTAAGTGGCATTCTGTGTCTTCGCAGGATTTTGAAGATTGGATTGTAAAAGCTCGGGCTAATGGTCAAGTACTTGATCGTAAATCTTATCGTCAACTTTCTATTGCGCCTCGTATGGGTGATATTGCTGCGAAGGAAAAAGATGCTGAAGTTCGTTATTTTGCACCTGTTGAGCGGCGGCTTTACTATCGTATTGTTAATCGGTGTGTCGATGAAAATACGGTATGTAATGAAGATTTAATGAAACGTGCAGCTGCTCAGACACTATGGGGTGCATTGTGTTCAGTATTTGATCCTGATGTTATTTAAAGGGTCAGTAGAGAAAGAGCCCTTTTAATATAAGGTTTCTTTAAAACTTGAATTTCATTTGAAATGGGTTGAGAAATGTTTGGAAGACTTACAGATCCTACGGCAGGTGCTTTTCATGCACTTGCACATGAACCAATCGTTTTGTATACATGTATCGCGATTGTTGTGATTGGTTTAGTTGCTGTTGTTGCTTTAACAGCGCTTGGGTGGTGGGGGATTTTATGGCGAAATTGGATCACAACTGTTGATCATAAACGCATTGGTATTATGTATATAGTTCTTGGAATTATTATGCTTGTTCGCGGTTTTGCGGACGCACTTATGATGCGAACGCATCAAGCTTTAGCTCTTGGGAGTGAAACAGCGGGTTATTTGCCCCCTGAGCATTTTGATCAAATTTTTTCGGCGCATGGCACGATCATGATTTTTTTCATGGCTACGCCCATTTTATTTGGTCTTTTCAATTATCTTATACCGCTGCAAATTGGTGCGCGTGATGTTGCTTTTCCCTTTGCAAATAATCTAGGTTTTTGGATTACAGCAGCTGGGGCGATCTTGATTAATATATCGCTAGGTGTTGGTAATTTTGGTCGTGGTGGTTGGCTCATGTATCCACCTTTTACAGAATTGCAAACGAGTCCAGATACAGGGGTAGACTATTATTTATGGTCACTTCAACTGTCTGGTATCGCGACAACAATGGGGGCTGTCAATTTTGTTGCGACACTGATTAAAATGCGTGCTCCTGGAATGACAATGATGAGAATGCCTGTCTTTTGTTGGAGTGCTTTTGTCAGTAATGTCCTTATTTTAGTTATTTATCCTGTCTTAACTGTAGCCTTTGCACTTTTGGCCTGTGATCGTTATTTGGGTATGAATTTCTTTTCCAATGTTGGTGGTGGAAATCCGATGGTATGGATTAACTATGTCTGGGTTTTTGGTCATCCTGAGGTTTATGTTTTGGTTGTTCCTGCTTTTGGAATTGTTTCTGAGGTTGTATCAACTTTTTCTTCAAAACGCCTCTTTGGTTACACTTCCATGATATGGGCCATGGTGGTTATTTTGATTCTTTCGCTTCTTGTTTGGGGACATCATTTCTTCACAATGGGTGGCGGTGAAGCTGTAAATACTTTCTTTGGTATCGCAACAATGATTATTGCTGTTCCAACAGGTGTAAAAGTTTTCAATTGGTTGCTCACGATGTATAAAGGAAGGATACGCTTTGAACCTCCAATGCTTTGGTGCATGGGCATGATCTTTACCTTCGTTGGTGGTGGATTAACCGGTGTTTTATTATCGATTGTCCCTGCTGATTGGCAGTTTCATAACTCACTCTTTTTAGTAGCACATTTCCACCATACAATTATTGGAGGTGTGGTTTTTGCTTATTTAGCTGGACTTGCTTTTTGGTTTCCAAAAGTTTTTGGTTATAAACCAAATCGCATGCTAGGGATTGCATCTTTCTGGTGTTGGTTTATTGGTTTTTATCTTGCCTTTTTCCCTGTTTATGCCCTCGGGCTAATGGGAGCGACGCGTCGTCTTCAGCATTACATGGAACCTAGTTGGCAGCCGATGTTTATTATTGCTGCTCTAGGTGCTTTTATTATTTTACTTGGTATCCTTTGTTTTGTGTTACAGGTTGTTTTGGCAATTTGGTACGGTATTAAGCATAAAGGTCACTTACCGGTAACGTTAAATGATTCTTGGGGTGATGCACGTACACTTGAATGGTTTACCTCTTCACCGCCTCCTTCCTATAATTTTGCTCTTCTTCCGAAGATACAGTCTGATGATGCTTATTGGAATATGAAGAAAAGTGGTTATCAACGCCCAACAAGTGGATTTACAAAAATTCATATGCCATCGAATACATCAGCTGGAATTATTGCTGGATTCTTCTCATTAGTTGTTGGTTTTGCGCTTGTTTGGCATATTTGGTGGCTTGTTGCGATCGGACTGGTTGGTTTTATTGCAACGCTTGTGTGTCATTCATTAACAGGTGATCACCATGGTTATTATATTCCAGCTGAAGAAGTACAAAAAACTGAAGATGCCTTTACAGCTGTTCTTAAAGAACAAGGAGTGACAGTATGAGTGCAGTAACAATGAATAATGTGAGTACTGTGGATAAACTTCACCACGATAGTAGCTCAGTCATGACGTTTGGTTTTTGGGTTTATATTCTTTCAGACTTAATTCTATTTTCAACGCTTTTTTCAAGTTTTGCTGTCTTTTCTGCTTCTTATGGGGGCGGTAAAGCGGGCAATGAGTTTATTGATTTAAAGTTTGTTTTGGTTGAGACTGCTTTTTTATTGTTTTCATCTGTCACTTATGGCTTTGCAATGGTACAAGCACATAAAAACAACATCAGTGGTGTGCGTTTATGGATGGCTATAACCTTTGTATTGGGATGTTGTTTCATTGGCATGGAACTTTACGAATTCCATGAACTTTTGAGTGAGGTATTTTATTACGATCCAAATGCTTATGCGGGTATTGATCCTTCAACAGGTCTACAGCTTTTTGGACGCGAAATTCTCTCGGCTTATTGGTCAGCATTCTTTGCTTTGGTTGGCACTCATGGACTTCACGTAAGTGTTGGTCTTTTGTGGATGGTTGTGATGTTTTTTCATCTTCGTCGTAATGGCTTGGATCAGAATAATAAAACACGTTTAGCATGCCTTTCCATTTTTTGGCATTTACTTGATATTGTATGGGTTGGTGTTTTCACCATGGTTTATCTATTAGGAGCGTTATGATGAGCATGCAAAATGAAACACATGGTCCCAGTACTGGTTCTTATTTAGTTGGTTTTATTCTGGCTGTATTCTTCACCTTGGGTTCTTTTATTCCTGTAATGTATGGAATGTTAGGAAGTTGGGCAATTAGTACAAAAGTTGCGTATCTTATTGGGATGGCAATTATTCAGATTATAGTACAAATTGTTTTCTTTTTACACTTGAACTCTGGTCCAGATGCCAAATGGAATTTAAGCGCTTTATGGTTTGCTGCTATTTGCGTTTTTGTTATTATTGGAGGTACATGGTGGGCTATTTCCCATTTGAATTATAATATGATGGGTGGCTCAGGACGTGTTATTGAACCAGATATATCAAGAATGGATAATTCTTCAGTATCTGAGAAGTTATCAAACAAAGATATATCTATAAGAAAACAGCCAGAAAAGACGCTAGACTCAGAAGCGCCTATGGAGCAAGTTCCAAGTATGCATTCTCCTGTAGAATAGAGTGAGAAATACTTGTAGAGCTGATGCGGCATGTATCAGCTCTACAGGGGTTGTCATAAAGATTCGTAGGATATGAAGAGTGGGCTTAAGTGTAAGGTACCAGTGGAATGAGTATTATATTTTAGATGTGTTTTTATTTTTAAGAAAGTCCATTGAGTATTGAGTTAAGCTTTAATTTTTGAGACAAATAGCTATTTGTAGAATACATAAAGAATGGCATTTATATAATTCAATACAAGAAAGAGAGCGTAAAAAATAAGTTTTTATGTTTATGTGAAATAAAGCTACGAAGACGTAACATTTTAGTTTTAAAGGGTTTATATTAAAGAAAACATTGAAGTTATTTTTAATAACAATGCGCAACTGAAATCGGCAATTTAGAGAATAATCAGAAAACTTAATGAAAACCGTTGCAATGACAGTTATTGGTGCTGGTTCTTTTGGTACTGCGTTAGCGATTGCTCTTGCTCGTAATGGTCATAATGTTTTACTTTGGGGATATAATTCTCAACACATCAAGAGATTACAAGAACAACGCTGTAATCAAGTATATTTACCTGACATTCAATTTCCTGAAAACTTATTCCTTGAAGCTTCGCTTAAAACTGCGATAACAGCAAGTGATAATATACTAATTGCTGTTCCAAGCCATGTATTTCATCAAGTGTTGTATAATATTCAGCCTTATTTGGATCAATATTCACGCGTTATTTGGGCAACGAAAGGTTTAGAACATGGCACAGGACGTCTCTTACAAGAAGTTGCTCGTGAGATCTTAGGTGAAAAAGTCCCTTTAGCTGTTTTTTCTGGACCAACTTTTGCTAAAGAACTCGCTATCGGTTGGCCTACAGCAATGACGATAGCAGCTTCTGATGTTGGGTTTGGTAAAGAATTACAGCAACTTTTTCATTGTGACAAAAATTTTAGAGTTTATAAAAGCTCAGATATGATTGGTGTTCAATTAGGGGGAGCTGTCAAAAATGTTATTGCTATTGGTGCAGGAATATCAGATGGCATGGGATTTGGGGCAAATGCACGAATAGCTCTCATCACACGAGGACTCGCTGAAATCAGCCGTTTAGGGGGTGCTATGGGTGCTGAGCTTTCCACATTTATGGGAATGACAGGCCTAGGTGATCTGGTTTTGACATGTACTGATAATCAGTCGCGTAATCGCCGTTTTGGAATACTACTTGGTAAAGGAATAGGTATAAAAGAAGCGGAAAAACAAATTGGTCAGGTTGTGGAAGGGTACTTAAATACCAAGGAAGTACATATGTTAGCGCAACGCATTGGGGTGGAAATGCCTATTGTAGAACAAATTTATCAAATTCTCTATTGTGGTAAAGACATAACTGAAGCGGCTAATACATTACTAAGTCGCACTCTCAAGGACGAAATATAATACTATTCTGTATTTTTAAATAATTCCAATCATAAAAAAATAGCAACATCCTGTGATAGCACTATAAAATAGATTGTGTTGATTATTGTATAAAGACTATTACATCTCAAAAAAATTACAGATTCATATCATTCAATTTTTTATAAAGTAGAGTTGAAATATAAAAGTTTTGGCTCTTGTTAAGTCACTCTTTGAAAATAATTTATTATCTCCACTTACATATGTTTTCTTCATGTAATGAAAGAGATATTTTAATTTTTTCTTAAATGCTTCTCATAATGATATTTGCAAACAGAATAATAGAAGATTCATTAGAGAGCAGTTTCTTAATTTATACAAGCTAGAAATATCATTGCTATTATCAAGTTTCCAATATTATTTGCTGCGTGTAATAGCTTTTGTATGCTAGAAGGGGGAGGGTATTACGTATCTCTGTTTGTGTAATTTCTGAAACAAGAAGACAGCCTAATTTAGGAAGAATATGAAAGTTTTAAAAAGTCCAATTTACATCTTTACCATCATTTTTTATTCAGTTTTACGATTTGCAAAGGCATTCAAAAATATTTTTTAAATAATGGAGATTATTTTATGCTTTCATTAAAGAATGAGAGAAATAATAGTATGAGGTAAAGTATAATCTTTATAATTAAAAAATATTGCGGTAGATATTTTTAAAAAGCGTGAGATCTCAATTAAAGGATGATAGCAAAACCAGAAGATGGTTCCTATTTTTATGCCTTTATATTTTTCCCTGAAGTAAGTTGTCTCCCTTCGTTTCAGAAATAAATCAAACGGAGATACGCGACATATTTTCTCCTATCTAGCATACGGAAACTGTAACAGCAAAGACAGCAATAAATCGTCTTAATATTTATCTTAAATATGTTTCTGATTTGGGGTTGGATCTTGATTTACAAAAAGCAGAAAGCGCATGGGCTTTGTTAGGAAAAGAACTCCATAAAACACAAAATTTTCCAGCAAAATGAATTGGAGAGATCAACCAGCTTTTTATAAAATACTTTGCAAAACAGTACTAATAACACAATTGGTTTTGTGCTTTCTTATCCTTATAGAGGGGCATACACGTTCTTTGCGTTATATTCATAAAGATTAGATTGAGAAAAATATATAGATTATCCTTGGCTCGAAAAGTTGAAGAGAAAACGTAATACTACAACAGGATTCCGTTTTCTGTTTCATCAGAGGTATTAAAAATTTTTGAAACAAGCTGTTGGCTATCTCGTGACAATTTTTTCTGAAACCAATCGTATTCCCTTGGTGAGAATTGTATGTACATCATATGTGTAACAGATTGGATTTGAAAGCTTTCCCCATGAGATTTGGTCTAGTAGAAGCAACATTCTTCAATACACGACTAAAGCATTCTATAGAGAATCGATTTTATTTTTTAGTCGGATGTTTTTATCCTTCTTGGGGATCGTCAGTTTTTTTCAGCTCTTCAAGTATTGGCATAGACATGATATTATAGCCTGAATCGACATAATGAATCTCACCTGTAACGCCTGATGATAAGTCAGAGAGCAGATAAAGAGCAGATTTTCCAATTTCATGAATATTCACAGTACGACGTAATGGGGCATTACGTCGTTGATGTGAAAATATTGCACGCGCAGCTGCAATGCCATTACCTGCTAAGGTTCTAACAGGACCAGCTGAAATCGCATTAACGCGGATATTTTGCGGGCCAAAATCCGCTGCTAAGTAACGGACCATAGCCTCTAAAGCAGCTTTGGCAACTCCCATGATATTATAATTAGGCACAACTTGCTGTGAAGCACCATAGGTAAGGGTTAAAAGTGCTCCTCCATTAGGCATAAGCTTCTCCGCACGTTGAGCAATTTCAGTAAAGGAATGAGCTGAAATAACCATTGTACGTTGAAAGTTTTCACGCGTTGTAACATCAACGTAACGCCCTTTTAGTTGATTTTTATCTGAAAAAGCGATGGCATGGACAATAAAATCAATTGTTTTCCATTCTTTTTCAAGTTGTTCAAAGACGTAATCGACATTTTCAATTTTTTCAACATCACACTCTAGAACTAATTTGCAGCCAAGCTTATCTGCTAGGGGCTGAACACGTTTTCCGAAAGCATTTCCTTGATAAGTTAATGCTAATTCAGCTCCTGCTTGTGCGAGTTGACAGGCAATGCCCCAAGCAATTGAATGGTCATTCGCAATTCCCATAATAAGGCCACGTTTGCCCTCCATCAAACCTTTCATATTATTCTCCGTAAGACCGTATTTTTTTCAATTACTAAGAACTTTCATTTATACATAGCGTTGAAAAATAAGCGTTGCATTGGTACCGCCAAAGCCAAAAGTATTTGACAATACGGTATTCAGTTGTTGATGATCGCGCCGTTCACGAACAATTGGCATATCAGCAAAAGCTGGATCAAGTTCTTCAATATGGGCACTTTCACAGATAAAATTATGATTCATCATTAACAATGTATAGATTGCTTCGTGAACACCTGCGGCTCCTAAGGAATGCCCTGTTAGAGATTTGGTAGCAGAAATGGGAGGACATTGATCACCGGCTCCAAAAATACGGCGGATAGCTTCTATTTCAGGAGGATCCCCAACAGGCGTTGCTGTCGCATGGGGGTTGATATAATCAATTTTATTGTGGACTGTTGCAAGGGCCATGCGCATGCATCGTTCTGCTCCCTCTCCTGATGGAGCGACCATATCATGTCCATCGGATGTTGCACCATATCCAATGATTTCTCCATAGATTTTTGCCCCACGTGCTTTAGCACATTCTAGTTCTTCAAGGACTAAAACACCAGCGCCTCCAGCAATAACAAATCCATCACGATTGACATCATAGGCGCGTGAAGCTTTGTGAGGGGTGTCATTATATCTGCTAGACATAGCGCCCATAGCATCAAATAAAACAGAGAGTGTCCAATCCAAATCTTCACAGCCGCCGGCAAAGACGCGATCCTGTTTACCATATTGGATCATTTCATAAGCGTTCCCAATACAATGATTGGAGGTAGCACAAGCCGATGAGATTGAATAATTGACCCCTTTTATTTTAAAAAAAGTTGCCAGTGTTGCCGATGCTGTAGAACTCATTGCTTTAGGGACTACAAAAGGCCCAACACGCTTTGGACCCTTTTGGCGTGTAATATCGGCTGCTTCTACGATTGATTGCGTTGAAGCACCTCCAGAGCCCATAATAATGCCTGTATTTTCATTGGATACTTCATGGGGCTCTAAACCTGAATCAGCAATTGCTTGATCCATGGCGATATGATTCCATGCTGTCCCACGTCCATGAAAACGTAGAGCACGTCGGTCTACGAGTTCTTCTATATTAATATCAGGTTTACCATAAACTCTGCTACGAAAGCCTAACTCAGCATATTGAGGTGCGTAAGAAATTCCGGATTTTGCTTCACGTAAACTGGTTAAAACAGCTTGGGGGTCATTTCCAATCGCGGAAACAATTCCCATACCAGTCACAACGACTCGACGCATTCATACCTCCTTATTCTATACAGAATAGTAAAAAATCTTCCTGATGAAAATAAACTCAATCTTCTTTGAATAAAGCAACGCGTAAATCATTTGCCTTATAAATAGTTTCTCCATCTGCTTTGAGCCATCCATCAGCTATTCCTAAGACTAAATTTCCCCGTCGAATACGCTTAAAATCTATTTCATATTCAAGAAGTTTGGTTTGTGGTGTTACCATACCTGATAATTTTACTTCACCTGTTGATATTGCTCTCCCTTTCCCTGGTTCTCCCAACCAACCAAGAAAAAAACCTGTTAATTGCCACATACCATCCAATCCAAGACATCCTGGCATAACGGGATCACCTATAAAGTGACAATTAAAGAACCAGTGGTCTGGTGTAATGTCAAATTCAGCACGAACCATTCCTTTATCGTATTTACCACCAGTTTCACTTATTTGAGTGATTCGATCAATCATCAACATTGGCGGTGCCGGCAATTGCGCATTACCCTTACCAAACATTTCGCCGCGAGCGCAGCTTAGAAGCTCTTCATAAGTGTAGCGAGACTTTTGTTCAGCCATGGTTACTCCATTTATTTGCATATATCTTTATTTCTGCGCTTTTCCCCAATCTACTTTTAGAGCAAATTTTAAAGAGAGGGAAACAATTTTATATCATTTTTAATGACAAAAGCCCTTTTTTATGTATTCTACATAGATAATTATTTAAAAATGGAATACAAGATTGCACCATACTGTTCCCATTTTTTTATATTTTTATCTTACTTAAAGCAGGAAGATATTTTGGTTTGTAATATGTCAGGAAATGCAGACAATTTAGATATGAATGAAGAGCAGCAGTCCACAAAAGAACGTGGAGAAGGTGAGCAGTATTATTCCATTTCTATGTTAGAAAAACGTTTGCGTGAAAATGGTTTGCGTCCAACACGTCAGCGCTTGGAACTTGCGCATATGATTTTTTCAGAAGGAAATCGTCATATTACTGCTGAAGAGCTCTATGAGGAAGCGGTGAGAGCAGGTGTGCCTGTATCCTTAGCAACGGTTTACAATACGCTTCATCAATTTACGGAAGCAGGATTGTTACGGATTATTGCCGTAGAGGGCTCGAAGACTTGGTTTGATACAAATACCTCTGATCACTATCATTTTTATATAGAAGGTGAAAATCATATTCTTGATATTCCTTGCAATTTAGAAGAATTTCCCATTATTGGAAATTTGCCTACACCACCAGAAGGTATGAAAATTTCAAATGTTGATTTAATCGTGCGATTAAAACCAAAAAATCAATCTTGTGATAGGGAGTAGGAATATTCAATAAGGAATAAAAATTAAATTTGATACGTTTGAGCATTCACCAGCCTTTTATTTTTTCATCAGGATAGATTCCCCATAATTGAGGTTGATGGAGCCATCCGTGAATATTATTAAGAGTGATTTCACACCATTGTCCATCGCATTGGTGAATATTGCCAATAACATTAGGCTCTACCTCTGCAACAAGCTGTGCGTTATCGGTGGGGTTTTTTCGTAGAATCAGTCTTTTTGTTTTATCTTTTTGCCATGGGATAGTTATAGCCGTTCGTTTTCCTGATAAAAGCGATTGATATACCCACCCTTCATCGCCTTCTGCATCACGAATTTTGCGCCATTGATCATATTCTTGGATGATTTCAATAGGTAGTCCCTTCTTTTTGTAGGTAAAAATAATAGAATAGTTGCTTCCAGGTCCAACACGGACATTAACACGAGTAGGTTTAATTGAAGCAAATCGTGGAAGCGGTAAACCACTAGGTCCTAAATTCTGATTAAATGTTTGTGCGTGCAACAAACGGGGTGAACCCAATACAATGATTTTTGCTATTAAGATACATGCAAGCATTAAAACGCGAAACCAACGAGAATTTTTCACACTGAACTCCTTTATTCCGTTATATATGGGTAAGTTAAAATCTGGAAGATAAGGTTGGAAACTGATAAAAATTATGCCATATCGCCCGTTAACGAGATCTAAACAATGAAAGAATTGTTACGAGAAGAGGCAAATAAGGCAAATAAAAGTTTGAATTTCTGAGTGCTTAGGGTGGTGTTGAGGAGATAATTAGAAATAAATATCGGATTTTTAGCGAGTTGTATGTGTGAGAAAAATATTAAAATAGCAAAATATATCGTGACTGGAACAGTTTTTTTATAGGAAATCAGAGCTAAAATGTTGTCTCTTTTTTTCAACAGTGTTTCTCTAAATAAAAGTATAATTATGCATGTTATGAATACGAAAACTGTTCAGTAAAAGGATTATGGTTTGGCTTTAAGGGATATTTTGGATGGACAAAAGAATACGCTGAATAAAGCATTTAAGTTTAAAAATATGAGCAACATTATAGAGTAGGTGATATATGAGATCTTATGCAATGATATTGTTTATCCGTACGTTCATAAAGCAGGTACACCATCATTCTATGTCACAGGTCTCAATGTTATACAGTTCCTATTATTTAAAACGTTTATAAAATGCATTTTTATTTTATTTGCAGACGCCCCTTGCGGTTGATGTACAAGAAAAAAGATTGATTCAATATGAGAGGATGTTGAGAGAATTTGCTTTATGCGACGTTATTATCTGATATGAAAGAAGATTACTTATGATGATAAATCAATAAGTTATAAATTTTAATTTGTTATTTAAATTGTAAAAACATTTTCATCAAAGATGGATATATAAGACACTTACACTCATATTAAAATAAGAGTGTTTTCTCTGTTTATTTTCAGTTTTCGTTTATTTCAACTCAATATAAAAAGGTTTGAAAAATAAGATGCATTATTCAATATGCTTATGGGTTTAATTACCATGAGTAAAGAGAAAAAGAATTATGTATTTTGCAAACAGGTCTAACATCTTCAAAAGATGTAGAATATTTAAGGACGAAAAAAGAAAATCATCATCAGATGTGCATATAAGAAACAGTTATTTGAGAGACAAAAAGAAGGAGAAAAACTATAGTGAAAAGTGATAATAAAACATCTTACACTCAACCCGTAGTTTTTACATAAGAACAAGTCACTTAATAAATCTATAAAGTGCCATTTGTTATCTATTATTTAAAATCATAAGAATGAAGTAAACGGCATCTCTATAAGAAAAAATTCATCACTTTGTAGATAATTAACACGCTCGTTTATATAACTAAAGTCTTAGACAACATCGCATACAAAACACCACGCTTCAGCAACCTATTGCAATTACCTATAAAGATAAAATCTCTGAGTATCTTATTTTTTATTTCTTATGCAATTCTATAATGCATCAAAAGCACATTACTTCATTATACCAGTTCGTCCGTTACTAACAAAACCTTCTCTTTGCGCACGCTTACGAGCAAGCTTACGTGTACGACGAATAGCCTCAGCCTTTTCACGAGCACGCCTCTCAGATGGCTTTTCATAATAACTACGCATTTTCATTTCACGGAAGATACCTTCACGCTGCATCTTTTTTTTCAACGCGCGGAGCGCTTGGTCAACATTATTATCACGAACGAGTACTTGCACTATTTATCCTGCTTTTTCAGAGTCATAAATGATAGGAAAACCTACGTCCCTTTAAAGGCATATCTAAAGGGACAGAGGCTTATATCATACAAATAAGACATTTGTCTATATAGCTTTTTAAAATTCTATTCTTTTTGTAATAAATGATAGAGTTTACGGTTATAAACTTATGAAAGTCCTTGTATTTGATCATTTTCGTCAAGATAAATTTTTTCAGCGGCAGGATAATGCGGTAAGCCGGGCATGGTCATAACATCTCCACAAATGACAACAATAAAGCCGGCTCCCGCACAAAGACGAACTTCTCGTACAGGAATTTCAAAATCAACAGGAGCACCATATTGCTTAGGATCAGCAGAAAAAGAATAAGGTGTTTTTGCCATACAAATAGGGTAGGTACCAAAACCTTCTTTTTCCCAAGATTCAAGTTGTTTAAGAATAGGAGCTGAGATGATGGCGCCACGCCCACCGTATAGCTTTGTTATAATACAATTAATTTTTTGAATGAGGGGAAGATCATCTTGATAGAGAACTTTAAAATGGGAATCTTGCTTTTCAATTAAGGTGACAAGTTCTTGTGCAAGTGCTACTGCGCCTTTACCACCTTGCTCCCAATGCTTACAAATAATAGCTTTGTGTCCAGTTGTTGCAACTATTTTTTGTAATGTTTTTATTTCAGCATCGCTATCACTGTCAAAATGATTAATCGCTACAACACAAGGGATACCGTAGAGCTCCATATTTTTGATATGTCGTAAAAGATTAGCTGATCCCTTTTCTAAAGCGGTGATATTTTCTTCTGTCAGGTTATTTTTATCCACACCACCATTCATTTTTAATGCACGAATCGTTGCAACAATTACTGTTGCATTTGGTACAATATCTGCTTGCCGACATTTGATGTTGAAGAATTTTTCTGCTCCAAGATCGGCTCCAAATCCTGCCTCTGTGACAACATAATCAGCAAGTTTTAACGCCGTTTTTGTTGCTATAACTGAGTTGCAGCCATGAGCAATATTGGCAAAAGGTCCTCCATGAACGAGAACAGGATTATTTTCAATTGTTTGTACAAGATTGGGTTGTATGGCATCTTTGAGAAGAACTGCCATTGCACCTTCTGCATTGAGATCAGCCACTGTTACGGATGTTTTATCATAACGATAGGCAACAATAATTTTTTTGAGTCTTTGTGTAAGGTTTTCTAGATTTTCAGAAAGACAAAGAAGGGCCATAATTTCTGATGCAACAGTAATATCAAAACCTGTTTGACGTGGAAAACCATTTGTTACGCCTCCCAATGAAATAACGATATCACGCAATGCACGGTCATTCATATCAAGAATGCGCTTCCAAACAATGCGACGTGGATCAATGTTAAGAGTATTTCCCCAATAGATATGATTATCAATCATTGCGGCAAGAAGATTATGCGCTGCTGTAATAGCATGAAAATCACCAGTAAAATGTAAATTAAGGTCATCCATTGGAACGACTTGTGCATAACCACCACCTGCCGCACCACCTTTTATACCAAAACAGGGGCCTAAAGATGGTTCTCTCAAAGTGGCTATTGTTTTTTTGCCAATGAGATTAAGAGCATCATTTAGTCCAACAGTTGTGGTTGTTTTGCCTTCTCCAGCAGGTGTAGGATTGATGGCCGTGACGAGGATAAGTTTACCATCTGGATTTTTATTGAGCGATTTTATGTAGGAGGAAGAAATTTTAGCTTTATCATGGCCATAGGGAATGAGATTTTTATGTGATATACCAATTTTTTGTGCAATTTCAGTAATATGCTGCTTTTTAGCAGTGCGAGCAATTTCAATATCTGTTTTAGGCATGGAAAAATTCTTTAAATGGAGCTTTTATTAACATTTGGAATCTGTACTTTATGGATTAATGAAAAAAATCCATAGAGAATAGAAGGTATAAGATAGCATAGAGATCAATGATGTATCGCGCAAGCGATAATGCTAAAAGAGCACAAGAAGAGTTTTAGCGTTTTTTTAGAAAAAACTCTGTATTTTTAGTTTCGATAAGTTTTTAACCAGCTTACAATATCATTCTCGACACGAGCTCATGATGAACATCAGAAGAAAGTTTTTGGGTAATTAATTTAAAAGCTTTTTACGCAGCGATATTGATATCTTAATATTTGTTATTCCGGATAACCCGTTGAAAAAATTTTAGAATGCGTTAGACCACAATTTGTGGGGATATACCTATAAAGCTCCTCTTAAGATGGAGAGGATAGAAATGAAACGTTCAGAAAGATCCTTTGATGAAAAAGGATAATCCAGAATAAATCAAAAACAAGCGCATAGGCTGCGAAAAGAAAGCAACAACACCCACCAACTTATGCAATCGCTACGATTATTGCTAATGAAAAAACTTTTGGATTAAATTAAAGTCCCCAAACATCTCATTCTATCAAAATAGCTAAGCAACGACTCACTATAGAATGGAACGAACAGCCATAAGAAGACTAAAGATAAGTAAAAAATAAATCACATAAAAGAAATTCAAAAAGCTTGAATTATGAGCAAGATATTGAATTTATCGGATAGATGGCGCACCCGAAGAGATTCGAACTCCTGACCCCCAGATTCGTAGTCTGGTGCTCTATCCAGCTGAGCTACGGGTGCACACATTTCAATTTTCTATATGTCTAAGACAAAAGGTTCCTAATCGTTTCATTAAAGAAATGCAAGTGAAACTTAGGTTATCATAAAAAAAATCTCTTTTTTTATGATATATTAAAAAAGTTATAATATATTATGGATTCAATTGAATTTTTGATAAGATCATTTTTTCGTTATGATCGTACAAAGTAATATGAACGATAGTTAACTTGACGTTTCAGTCTATGAACGGTAGTCAGCCAGAGATAAGATATGTTTTTGCGGTGGGGGGTAAGATATATACCTGCTGTTTGGTTGTTATGTAAAACGCCGATATTACTGTTGAAAACTATTTCAGGTAAACATGATACAGCAAGGGTAGATGTATGGCGTTATTAAAAAAGATCTTTCCATTGGTGTTATTAATTGTCGTTTTAATGGTCGCTTATTGGTTTGGAAAACAGAGTGCAGAGCAACCTATTTCTACAGTGGATAAAACGGGTCTATCGTATAAAGCTTCAAAGGGAAAAATAGGAAGACCACCGACGAATGTTGTTGTTGATTTTGTAAAAACGCAAGATTTTTATGAACATCTTAACGTTATTGGAAGTGGAAAAGCATTTGCTGAAGTAGATTTAACCCCTTTATCATCAGGTGTTATCGATAAGCTTTTTGTGTCTGCTGGTACAAAAGTACAAGTGGGAGACGTGATTGCAAAACTTGATTCTAAAAAGGAAGAAATAGCAGCCGCAAAAGCAAAAGTACAACGTGATAATAATGCTTTAACACTTTCACGGATTCTTAAATTACGTGCCAGCAATACAGCAACGGAAGTGCAAGAAATTACAGCGCGCTTAGAGTTGGATAACGCAAATTTGGTTTTGCGTAACGCTGAGGTAGACCTCGAGCGGCGAACAATTCGCGCACCGATTCCTGGAGTTGTTGGTATTCTACCTGTTGATGTGGGGAATAATGTGACCCTTAATACTGTAATCGGTCGTATTGAGAATAGAAAACGTATTTTGGTCGATATATGGATTCCTGAACGATATGTATCGCGTATCCATAAAGGAGATAAAGTAACAGCAACATTAACAGCGCAGCCAGATAAAGCTTTTATTGGTCATATTTACGCGATTGACAATGTTGTTGATCCAGAAAGTCGTACACTTCATACTCAGGTTGAAATCAATAATGAACAAGACACACTCATGTCTGGTATGTCCTTTTCTGTTGCCTTACAATTCCATGGTGGATCTTTCCCCATCGTTAATCCTCTCGCGATTCAATGGAATAGTAAAGGGTCATTCGTTTGGCGTGTGAGAGAAGGAAAAGTAGAGTCTATCCCTGTATCGATTATTCAGCATAAAGCAGATCAAGTTTTTGTGAAAGCCCCTCTGGAAAATGGTGATCAAGTTGTTATTCAAGGGGTGCAAATGCTGTATCCAGGGAGTAAAGTAATTATTGATGATCCAAAATCCCATCAACAGCAATTATCAGCAGTTTATGGAATGGATATACAATGAGCCAAGAGTTGAGCACAAAACAGCCAATGTCACAGGCGGAGCCAGGTGGCCTTATTGCTTTATTTATTCGAAGACCGGTTTTTACTTTTGTTATAAATGCCATGATCATCATTGCAGGATTTGCAGCATGGTTGAATGTTGATGTGCGAGAATTACCAGATGTTGATACGCCAGTAACAACGATTGTGACGATATTTTCTGGAGCGTCGGCGGAAACAATTGATCGTGAAGTGACAAAAGTTATAGAAGATGCTGTTTCTCGTGTTTCAGGTGTTAAGACGATTTCTTCAACGTCTTCTTTTGGGCGCTCTCTTGTGCAGATTAATTTTAATGTTGGTGTTGATTTGAATGTAGCAGCATCTGATATCCGTGATGCTCTGTCTCGTATTGCTTATTCTTTACCCAAAAATGCAGATGTTCCTTTGATCATTAAAGCAGATTCGAATGCTGCTGCCATGATGTATTTGGTTGTGACATCACCAACAATGAGTATTGATGACTTAACAACAGTTGTAGATGATCAGATTGTTGATGCAATTTCTGCTGTTGATGGTGTTGGTGATGTTCAGGTTGCAAGTGCTCGTACAAAGATTTTTCAGATTGATATAGATCAAGCAAAACTTGCAAGTTATGGATTAACTGTCGCAGATATTTCACGTGTTCTTGCTAATATGACAACGGATGTGCCCGTAGGATCAGTGCGCAATTCTAAACAAACTTTAGTTGTTCGTGCCACTGCACGTTTAACAACACCAGAATCTTTTGAACAAGTTGTTTTAAAGCCTCATGTACATCTTGGTGATGTTGCGCATGTAACTTTATCACCTGATATAGAAAATGTTATTCTTCGTATCAACGGAAAGACAGGGATTGGATTAGGTATTGTGCGTAAAGCACAATCCAACACGCTTAATATTTCTTCTGGCGTGAGAGCTGTTGTTAATAATCTCAAAAGTGTTGTTCCTTCTTCCGTACATATAGACGTTATTAGTGACGATGCAATTTTTATTAAAAGCGCCCTTCATGAGGTTGAGGTTGCATTGGTCATAGCTATTTTGAGCGTTATCTTGGTTATTTTTCTTTTTCTCAGAGACATTCGTGTAACGCTGATACCTGCTGTATCTCTTCCCGTCGCTTTGATTGGAACTATTGCCGCTATTTATCTTGTAGGATTTTCATTGAATATTCTCACATTTTTAGGGCTTGTTTTGGCAACAGGGCTTGTTGTAGATGATGCCATTGTTGTTCTGGAAAATATTGTGCGATGGCGCAATATGGGGATAGGTTCTAGGGCTGCAGCGGTGTTAGGAACCCGTGAAGTCTTTTTTGCTGTTATCGCAACAACATTGACTTTAGTGGCTGTGTTTGTTCCTATCTCTTTTCTTCCTGGACAAGTTGGAGGACTTTTTAGAGAATTTGGTTTTGTTTTGGCAATTTCTATTTTGCTTTCTTCAATCGTTGCCTTAACGCTTTGTCCTATGTTGGCTTCACGTTTTCTCAAAGAACATATTGAGGAGAAAGAGGAAAAAGCCCATCATCATTTTACTTTTTTATATAAATGGGGTTCTTTGTTTCATAAGGCCTATACGTACAGTTTGCATAAGTGTTTAGAAAAGCCTTGGGCTGTTGTTTTTGCTTCACTTGTTTTTGCAGCGCTTTGTGTTGGAGGCTATACGAAGTTGCAACAAGAATTAACACCAGCAGAAGATAGAGCTCTTATCTTTTTGGTCATTAATGGACCACAAGGTATTTCAACACAATATTTGAATGAGCAAGTAGAGCAAATTGAAGAAAGTTTACAGCCATTACGTGATGCAGGTGAGATAGTTAATAGTTACTCTATCGCGGGTATTGGCGGTTCACCCAATACTGCTTTTTTGGTTTTATTGCTTTCATCTTGGGATAAACGTTTACGTAATCAGCAAGAAATTGTGAAAGATGTTAATGCGAAAGTTAGACAATTTCCAGCAGTTTTTGTGTTTGCTGCACAGGGAAACTCTCTAGGTGTGAGAGGAACGGGGCAAGGGTTACAATTTGCAATTCTTGGCAATGATTATGCGACATTACAATCCATTGCTGATCAGTTGGTACGTGCTTTACAAGCTGATCGGCGTTTTATTCGCCCACGTCTTACTGTTGATGCTACACAACCACAATTTTTTATTGAAATAAATCGAAAAAAAGCCTCTGATTTAGGGATTGATATCACCAGTTTGGGCGATACATTACAAGCAATGTTGGATGGTAAAAAGATTGGTTCCATTAACGTGGATAATCACTCTTACGATGTTAAATTGATATCGCGTAAAAATCCTATGAAGAGCCCTAGTGATTTAGAAAATATTTTTTTAAAGACCAAAGACAATCGATATGTTCCTTTATCTGTTATTGTGCGTTTGCATGAAAAAGCTATCGCCCCCCAATTAAAACGGGAAAAGCGCATGAGCGCTGTCATTTTAAGCGCAAATCTTGCTCCAGATATCACTTTAGGGGATGCTTACCAAACTGTGCAGAAAATTGCTTCTCCTTTGTTATCAAAAGGAACCTACGTGGTTCCCTTAGGAGAAGCCGAAACGCTTAATGAAACATCTTCCAATTTTATGATTGTTTTTGGCATTGCCTTTTTGATTATTTTATTGGTTCTAGCGGCTCAGTTTGAAAGCTTTATTTCTGGATTCATTATCATGGCCACTGTTCCATTAGGGATTGGTTGTGCTGTAATTGCTATGCTCTTAAGTGGTGTGAGTCTTAATATTTATAGTCAAATTGGATTAATTTTGTTAATTGGCGTTATGGCAAAAAATGGTATTCTGATTGTTGAATTTGCAGATCAATTACGTGATCAGGGAAGAAATGTGCGTGAAGCTGTAGAAGAAGCAGCAAATATTCGCCTTCGTCCAGTTTGCATGACAATGATTTGTGCCATTTTAGGGGGTATTCCTTTGGTTTTAGCCAAAGGTGCTGGTGCAGAAGCTCGTATAGCTTTAGGTTGGGTTATCGTTGGTGGTTTAGGTTTAGCAACTATTTTTACGCTTTACGTTACTCCGGTTGTTTATCTTTTTTTAGGGCGTTTTATAAGATCAAAAGCAGAAGAAGATTTGCGCTTAACAAAAGAACTCAATCAAGTTAAATGATGGTTCGAGTAGAAAAGAGTTGAAAGTTTATTTTTACAAAAATATCATTCTCGGATTTTATATTCCTTCATTATTTTTGTGTGAACAGTGTAAAGAGCAAGCAATCGAGGAGACGTTTTTTGCTTTGTTATTGTTTGGACAGAGATTTCATGATCAATAATCATATAGGATAAGCTTATGGGAGATAGCTTTTCGACTCGAAATGAAAAGGCTTTTGAAGCCGCATTAAGAGCTTTAAAAAGCCATGCTGCAAAGGATAGGGTCTATGATATTCGTCAGCATTTTATAGAGGATGACCAGCGTTTTTCTCATTTTTCTCTCAGACTTGATGATCTTCTTTTTGACTTTTCAAAATGTAGTGTAACATTTAAAACATTGCAACTTCTAGATGATTTAGCTGTCGCAGCAGATGTGTTAGGGCGGCGTGATGCAATGTTTTCGGGCCAAGCCATTAATACAACTGAAAAACGCTCCGTTCTTCATATTGCATTACGTTTACCTGCTGATGAAATTTTCATGCTGGATGGTCATAATCTTATTGGCGATATTCAAGACGTCCTTAAAGATATGGAAAGATTTTCTGAAAAGGTACGTGATGGCAGCTATAAGGGAAGCAGTGGAAAAAGAATTAGTGATATTGTAAATATTGGTATTGGAGGCTCTGATCTTGGTCCTGCAATGGTCACAAATGCTTTAAAACCTTATCATGATGGTCCACGTTGTCATTTTGTTTCTAACGCTGACAGTGCTCATATTTCTGATACTCTCTCTATTTTGAATCCGGAAACAACGCTTTTCGTCATTGCTTCTAAAACTTTTACAACGGCTGAAACAATGGTCAATGCTCAAGTTGCCCGTCAGTGGATTTGTTCATATTTAGGGAAAGAAGCTATCCACACGCATTTTGTTGCCGTTTCGAGTGCACTTGATAAAGTAACAGAATTTGGCATAGATTCTTCAAGAGTTTTTAAATTTTGGAATTGGGTTGGGGGACGTTATTCAATTTGGTCTGCCATTGGGCTTGTTGTTATGTTTGCAATAGGGGGGCGAAACTTTCGCCAATTTCTCAATGGTGCTTTGCAAATGGACCAACATTTTAAAACCATGCCTTTGCATAAAAATATTCCTATTCGATTTGCTCTTTTAGGGTTCTGGCATCGTGTTATTTGTGGTTATTCATCACGTGCTGTTATTCCCTATGCGCAGCGTTTAGCGCATTTTCCAGCTTATTTACAGCAACTTGATATGGAATCAAATGGGAAGCAAGTCTCGCTGGATGGCAAACCATTAAATTTTTCAAGTGGTCCAGTTGTTTGGGGTGATTCAGGAACCAATGGTCAACATGCTTTTTTTCAACTTCTGCATCAAGGAACAGATGTTATTCCTGTAGAATTTATTTTATTTATAAAAGGGCATGAGAAAAATTTACATTCCATGTATGAGATGTTGCTAGCAAACGGTTTAGCACAATCAAAAGCCTTGATGAAAGGACGTAGTGTTGAAGATGCTCGGCATATCTTGATAAAAAATGGTGTTGATGAATGTGAAGCAGATTATTTAGCACTTCATAGAAGTTTTAAAGGAAATCGTCCCAGCATGACGCTGGTTCAAGATTCATTAACGCCGTTTGCACTCGGTCGCCTCATTGCGCTTTATGAACATCGTATTTTTGTTGAAGGAATTTTAATGAATATTAATTCGTTTGATCAATGGGGTGTTGAACTTGGTAAAGAATTAGCAAATGAGTTACTCCCCATTCTTCGTGGAGAAAGTAAAGCGGATAATCGCGATAGTTCAACATTAGGGTTGCTCGCCCATATTCAAGCAAGACGCGCAAAATAAATATAATTTGATCATAGATTCTGACGGTAGAGTGAGAGAGAAATATGAGACAATTCTCTATTTTTATTCTACGCTCCTTTATTTTTGATTGGATGTTTGACAAGTTTTTGTGCAAGCGGTGTACTATCTATTTACTTAAAAAGCTTATAAATAAAAGAAAGTGCTGTATGAACAATATTCAATTATTACACGCCTTTTTGTGATTATAGGAAGAGAGAAAAATTTTGCATAAATACTTATAATATTCTCATTCTAAATGCGCACATTGTGTGAAAAAAGCTGAGATGCTTGTTAACATAAAACCTCTGATATGGGTAAAATGCATTGAGTCCGTTAATCAACAGAATTGCAAAGAGCTCTATAATCACCATTGTTTCTAAAACTCTATTAAAGATTGGTGATTGGCAAAAGTTCTTCAATAATATTTTAAAGAGATATTTTATACCGGATTAGGAAATCTAAAGATCGGAAGACAAGGGGGTTAGAAATTATAAAATTCGTGGGAATCTAATACCAATTTCTAGGGATGTATAATGATAGGTGTAAATTGGTGTGGGCTGGTCAATTTTAAACAAAAAATCCTGTAAATGCTAAGCTTTAAGCTATGCTATACTGAGCATAGACAAATTCGTTTTAAATTAATGGCGGAGAGAGAGGGATTTGAACCCTCGATAGAGTCACCCCTATGCCGCATTTCGAGTGCGGTGCTTTCAACCACTCAGCCACCTCTCCATATGAAGTGCAACAAAAATGTCCACTATTTAAGTTAAGCATAATATATGATGGTAGATAACCTTCAATTGTTTTTGGTACAACCTTTTTTTATTTTTTATGGAACTTTATTGACAGAGAATAGAAATTCATTCATATATGCAAGATATGAGCGTGGGGAAATCTGCGCATATTTTTGTTGAGGAAGGTTTTGTCCTTCTTTAAAATTGATTACGACTGATAAAAAGCAGCCTATTTTCCCTTATTTCAAGGTAAAAATTAAATAAGAGCTGGAGTGAACGGAAGGATAAAAAATGTTCGCAGTCATTAAAACTGGTGGTAAGCAATACCGCATTGTTGCTAACCAAGTGGTAAAAGTTGAAAAAGTTATTGGAAATGCGGGCGATGTTGTTGAATTCAATGATATCTTGATGGTTGGGCAAGAAGGTAATGCAGTTATCGGAACCCCTGTGGTTGCTGATGCGTTGGTGAAAGCAGAGATTTTAGAACAGGCACGTGGGCGCAAGGTTATCGCGTTTAAGAAACGCCGCCGTCAAAACTCTAAACGCACGCGTGGTCATCGTCAAGAATTTACAACAGTGCGTATTTTAGAAATTTTAATGGGTGGTTCAACGTCTAAAAAAGCCGTTGCAAAACCTATAAAAGAAACGGCCGCAAAAGAAACAGAAAATGCCGCTGTTGAAAAAAAGGCTTCATCGCAGAAGAAAGCGGCTGTAGCATCAAAAAGTAAGAAAGATTAAAGGAGAGCGTCTATGGCACATAAAAAAGCTGGTGGTTCCTCGCGTAATGGTCGCGATTCAGAATCGAAACGTCTAGGCGTTAAAAAATTTGGTGGTGAAACCGTTATCGCTGGAAATATCATCATCCGTCAGCGTGGTACACGTTGGCATCCTGGTGATAATGTCGGCATGGGAAAAGATCATACGCTTTTTGCTTTATCAAAAGGAAAGGTTTCTTTTCAACGGAAAGCAGGTAACCGTTCCTATGTTTCAGTTATCCCTATGGTGGAGGCAGCAGAGTAATTTGTAGCATTTTCTCGAACAATCAACTGGAGTTTCATTGAGTTTTGTAATTTCATTGAATTGCAGTTGTGATTTTTACGTATTAATAAGCACTAAAAGGGAAAGATAAGTATTATCTTTCCCTTATTTTTATTGGTAATATAATAAATCTAAAAAATATACGGAAGACAAAAAAGGTAAAATTGAGGCAATGAGTTTTCTCAAGAAGGGGAAAGATTTTTGCTGTGTTGTGTTTGCATTGAAGGTATTGATGTTATGATGGAATTTATTGGTAAATTTGTATATGATAAGGGCGAGAAGAATTTACTTTCTTTTTATGCATAAAGAAGTGCTAAGTGGTTTATTTATAAAAGAGACAATTTGTTTTTGTAAAATTATTGAGAGATTTAATACAATTATTTTGATAAAAATGAAATTTTTAGAGTCATGTATGCTGGTGATGGGTGTACGGGGGGCGTTCTTTTTAAAAAAAGGAATAAAAATCCATAAGACTGAATGATTAAAGCTGCTGTAAAGGGAATATATTAAAGAGCTTCAGTCAATCGAGAGTGAAATTATATTTTGAAGGAGGACTGAAAATATAAAAACAGTCGATGTGCAATCAGCTATCTTCGAGAGTATTTAGTTCTAATTTTACTCTTTATTGTGTGTAGTTGAAAATAAATCAGCATAAGGATTAAGGTGAAGGTAGTAATTGTTTTTAAGTTTTGTGCTTTATTTATCTCATTTGTCGAAATGTCTAGAAAGTAAGATTATTTATAGAGTTTTTTCGTTTTATTGCTTGATGATCGTGTTTGGGGGATATGCGTTCTTTGCAAATCTGTATCAGAGAGTATTATGTGTTTGCGATATTGATTGAAGCAAAGGATTAGCTTAAAATATATCAATGTTATATAATTGATGAATGGGTATCGTAGGGTGCGCCGCATAGAATTTTAAAGATAGTAAGTTGCATGGAACAATTTTTGATGGTGTAATAAATTGATAAAAGGGACACAGAAAGTTAAATCTGGAGGAAAAGTTAAAATATTAGCTGAGTTACAAATGATTGAGGAGAATGCTTTCTTAAAGGGAGAGTAATGGCAAGTTATGTTGAGTAACTTTGGATGAAGAGAGCGTTTTAAAACATAGTTTTTCAGGTGATTGGGGCTGTAAAAATTGAGATTTTATCTTTGTAAAGTAAAAGTTAAGAGTTAAATTTGCTTGTGATGGTTTAAGCTACCCGCAGGATTATAATATCCAATTGTTTTATCGGTTATATTGAGGTATTTAAGCACCTCACTTAGTTCTATTGAATTGCATAAAATCAAAGGTCATGATGTTGTGCACATCTTATATTTTTAAAAATGTGGCTTTGAAGTGAAATTTATCAGGGATATTTGTATTCAAATGTAAGGTAGTTTGAATTCATGATGGGATTTGAGAAAGCAGAAGCAATGAATGTAGATTTTACGGAGAGTGAAATCTTGTCTATGAAATCTGTACAACTTGCAGCTGCTTTTAATCATAAAAATGATGCGATTTATGCTGCTGCTGAGTTGCTTGTACAAGTTGGCGCTGTTGATAAATGCTATCTGGAAAGCATGCTTGCACGTGAAGAAATAACGAATACTTGGCTTGGGAATGGTATAGCCATTCCTCATGGCTTGGTTGAAAATTGTGATTTAATCATCAAAGATGCTGTTGCTGTTATACAGGTTCCTGCAGGTGTTGAGTGGCAAGATGGAAAGAAAGCACATTTGATTATTGCCATTGCAGCGTCTCCAGATCGTTATAGAGAAATTTGCAAAAAATTGACGTCTCTTTTATTTGATAAAAAACAACTTGAAGTACTTGCGACAACTACGGACAAACGGCAAATTGTTACAACTTTATTTTATCAGGATATAAAGAAAGAAAAAACTTTTATTGGTGATCTTTCGATGTGTCAGGAATGGACTTTAGATTATCCAAGTGGTCTACATGCACGACCAGCTTCTCTTTGGGTTGATTTTGCAAAAAGGATTCAAAGTTCTATTAGAGTTCGCCATGGTCAATATGCCGTTGAAATGAAAAATTTGGTTGGTTTATTGCAATTAGGTGTAAAAAACGGTGATGTTCTGATTTTTTCTACAGATGCTGCAGAAGGAGCACAACTTCTTCAGGATGCTATTTCTGTTGTAAAAAAGGTGAGTATTAGTGAAAAATGCGTGGTGAGAGAGATGGAATCTCAAGCAAAGACTTTTCATGGTTGGTATCCACGTTCCATGCAAAAAGGCGTTTCTGGTGTTGGAGCAAGTTCGGGGTTAGTATTTGGTAAGATTTTTGTTTTAAGGCAAAATGATATTTCCATAATAGACCAGCCAATTGATTTTGCAGTTGGTACAGCATGTCTTGAAAATGCTCTTACAAAAACAAAACATAAATTAGCATCGGTGATTTCTGATATTACAGTGCGTATGGGAGCGGATTCTGCTGCTATTTTTTCTGCGCAGATGGTTTTGCTTGAAGATGAAAATCTGATAGCTCAAGCTTGTCGTTTTATAGCAGAAGGTCATGGTGTTGCTTGGTCTTGGGATAGAGCGGTTCGGCAATTTTCAGATATGTTTTCTAAGGTAGATAATCCTTTGTTAGCAGCGCGTGCGGTTAATTTAATTGATGTTGGTCGTCGTGTTTTAGGTGAAATAAATCCATCCTATAGATCCTTCTTTTTAAATGATATTCCAAGTGGTGTTATTCTGGTTACAAATGATCTTTCTCCTTCTGATGTCGCACAACTTGATGGTACAAAAGTAAAAGGATTAGTAACAGCATGGGGAGGTCCACTCTCTCATACAGCTATTTTAGCGCGTACGCTTGGTATTCCGATGGTTGTTGCGGTAGGTGATGATATTTTAGCGGTTCAGTCTGATATTCAAGCTATTATTGATGGTGATAACGGATTCATTTATTTTAATCCTACGCTTGAAGATATTGAAGATGCTCAAAGACATATTGATCGTGTTGCGCAAAAACGTGTTAGTGAGATAAGTGCGTCTCGATTACCATTGCAAACGACAGATGGTCAAAGAATTCGTATCATGGCTAATGCCAATTATGCAAATCAGGTTCCTGTTGCGTTTGATTTGGGTGCTGAGGGTATTGGACTCATGCGCACAGAATTTTTATTTTTAGAGAATCCACATATTCCGGATGAAGAGGCCCAATTTGATATATATCGAGCAATGATTGCAGCTGTAGGAGATAAGCCATTAATTATTCGTGCGCTCGATATTGGTGGGGATAAACAGGTTACGCATTTACATTTATCTAAAGAAGATAATCCTTTTTTAGGTGTTCGAGGAACACGGCTTTTGTTACGTCGGCGTGATCTTTTGGTTCCTCAATTACGTGCTTTATATCGAGCAGCAAAAGAGGGCGGAGATCTATGGATTGTGTTTCCAATGGTGATGTCTGTTTCAGAGATTGTTACTATAAAAAAGATTGCAGAAGAAATCCGCAATGATGTTGATGCACCCAAATTAAAACTTGGTATTATGATCGAAGTTCCAGCAGCAGCCATTATGGCAGATGTGTTAGGTGCCCATGTTGATTTTTTCTCAATTGGAACCAACGATTTAACACAGTATACAATGGCAGTTGATCGGCAAAACCCATACCTTGTATCTGAAGCGGATAGCCTTGATCCAGCAGTTTTGCGTATGATTTATAAGACTATTCAGGGAGCAGCACAACATCAATGTTGGGTTAGTGTATGCGGTGGTGTTGCTGGAGATCCTTTTGGTGCGATGATTTTGACTGGATTGGGAATTAATGAGCTTTCTATGATATCTTGCGATATTTCTCCAGTAAAGGCGTGTTTGCAGAGTCATAGTTTCGAAGAGATGAAAATTTTAGCACAAAAAGCACTACAATGTGAAACTGCACGAGCTGTACGCGCTCTGAGCAAGGATATACAGTGGTAAGAATGTGAAGAGAAAAAACACATTCATTGTGTAAAGTTTTAGATCTTTAGTATGGTGGCTCATTGTCTTTTAGAGCGATTTATAGGCAATATATTAATATTTATAGTGATAAATTAAAACTTATACCTATGAAGTGAAACATAAAAGTGATAAGCAGATAGCTCTCATTTTAAGAGAGTAATTTTAAATCAGATCTATCATGGTTAAGAATTCTCACTCTTGGGGAGGGGAGAGGGTTGAAAATGATTTTTATTAAAATGAAATTCATATCGTTCTTATTCTATTTATTGTTGGTATAATCAGTGTGAATAAGCGAGAGATGTTTCATTATTCCATGGTGAAGAAAATATAGATCGTTTACCAATTTAAGAGCAGTGTTTTTTGATAAAGCAGAAGGTGTGTAAATAAGCATGAAAATTTATGATTGGGGATAAGCTTTTTATGCTCATTCTTGTATTATACATAACTATCCACGGAAAAAGTTTTTTCTTAAAAAGAAAGGATGTGCTTATTATTCAAAAGGTATCAGCTTTTATTTTAATAAATGAATTTGTTTTTAAAGTTTTAAATGCATAATTTGGGCTTGCACGTTATTTCTTTCTGAGTATAGTGCGAGACTTCTGGAGAGGTGGCCGAGTGGTTGAAGGCGCACGCCTGGAACGCGTGTATATGGGAAACCATATCGAGGGTTCGAATCCCTCTCTCTCCGCCATTTATCATAAAATCAATGGATTATATAAAGGTGAGGGAATTTCAAGCTCTTTGATTTTGTTAATTTATTTTTTTATTATTTCCAATTGATGTTTTTTCTATAAAAAATTACTACGAATTATCCTTTCCAGAGTCGATAATTCATCATCACTCTGTCCCCAAATTGCTACAATAGCTGGGCAGGTATTTAAATCGATGGTTAAGGGCAGAGGCTCATTTTCTTTAAAAAAGAGCATAAAATGAACCACATTTTCCCAAGAGTGAAGCTTTTGCTTCCACAAGTTAATATCTTTTATAATATGATTATCGATCTTGTTGATAAGAAAGATAATACGCCCTTTTTTCTTAAAACGACTTGGTGTTGGCGAAAACACACCCGCAATAAGGTTAACGGAGCTTTCAAGTAAGCCATCTTCATAGCAATGCGCAAACAAAATGGGGGCAATCCCTCCGTGGAGGCGAGCCCCTACTTCGATCATCACTGGACCACGCGCGGTTTGCATGATTTCCATATGCGCAGGTCCATATTCAATTCCCACTGCGCGAATGCACTGTTTTGCATAAGAGATCAGAGCGGCATAAAGGGGATCTTGAGCATCAAGCACATCAAGCGATTCATAAACAAAAGCACTTCCATTATGGATACCCTTTTTATATCGCGATAAAGCGCATATCTTTATAGCCTCTCCCTTTACAATGGCATCTACGATATATTCCTCTCCCTTCAATCTTTCTTGAAGCAAATAAGCCTCGTTAGGTACACCAAAAATATTTTTCTGTGTCCAGTCAATTTCAGAAATCCACGCTGCCACTTCCTCACGGTTAGAGAAAAACAAAACACCATCACTCCCAGCAGAATCGTTTGGCTTTATCACATATCCGCTCAGGCTTTCAAAATCATTGAGAGCACAATCGTCTTTTGTAAGAATCTTTGACCTTATATAAGATAAACCATTTTCACAAAGGCGCTTTTGCATTGCTGCTTTTTTCCGCCGCCAATCGGTGGTTGAGGGGTTATTTCCAGGACAACCATAATAAGCAGCCAATTGTTCTGCACAATAAATACCTCGTTCTGCACCTGCGATCACAGCTTTTATTGTGCCGACAGGAAAGCGTTGCTTTATCTCATCGATGCTATGAAGTTTTGCTTCTGCCATGCCCTCCCCCTGATAAGAGAGCATAAAGTGTGAAAAGGGAGCTGGTTGAGAGATAACACCGTAACAGGTATAGCCCAATTTTTGCAAAGCAGGGGCATAGAGAGCTCCCGTGGAAAAAGGATCGACAATAAGAATAGTTTTGCTCATGTTTGGGCCCGCTGTAATGAAAGAAAAAGAACATAGATAAAGATTATCAACCCGATAAGGGGGAGAAGATAAATGGCTGCTTGGGGGCCCATAAGAGCAGAGCTTGTAAGAAGACCAAGAATAACATAACCCGCCGATTGGGAGAGCGTATAAAGCATGCCGCTATAGCTTCCAACCAGCTCTGCTTGAATTTCTGTTTTTGTCGCTTCAATCATATGTTTGCGGGCGTTAATCCGCATAGTATTCATCGAAAAGCCAATAAAAAAGCAAAAGGCCACAGCCAAATAAGGTGATTGTGTGGTGCTAAAAATAAAATCAGCTAACCCCAACATAAGGGCTGGGAAGATGAATTCAAAGCGCGGGATTTTGATAAAAGCAGCCAAAAAAGCGCCCACACCCGCAACCGCACTGCACAGTCCATAATATTCAGAGCCAAAATCTTTCACACTCTGAAAAAGAATGGTTGCCAATGTATTATAGGCGCAAATGTGAAAGCCAATAAGACCTATGCAGACGCATAAAAGTTTAAGCTCTAGGGAAAGCTTATCTGCTTGCGGTATAAGCGTTGGTTCTTTATCAGTGGTAGATGGCAAGCCATTTGTAGTGCACTTGGTATTATATTTATCGCGAAAGATGATGTACCCAGCCACAAGGCTTATGATAATGTCAAATATACAAATGGCTGCAATCAAACCATTATAGCCGATTTCAGCTGCTTCTCCTCGTGGACTGGTGGCTTCTAAGAGATAACCACTCAATGCTGCTCCCAAAAAGGCACCAATCTGCACCACTGTTTGCATAATGCGGGAAGCTTTTTGGGCGTTAATATAACCACTAAGCGCGAGTTTAGTATTATAAGTCTCCAGCGTACTTAAAGTGATCAACGAGAGATAACCAATAGAAATAGAGACCGCAATAAAACCCAAAGGGGAGTCAACATAATGAAAAAGCGCAATCAATAAAAGAAGGCTATAGATGACAATCCGCCTTTTATATAAATCTCCCAATTGCAACGAGACTTTAATATGCACAAGACCACTTTTTTTCAAAAGATAGGGTGTAAGGGTCCCCAAAGCCATGGTTATCCCTAAAAAAATCGATGAGGATGTTATGCGATAAGCATTCCAAAGGTTACTTAAGAAGAGCACCATATCAGAAAAATAGAGCAGAACAACAAGCCCATAAAACCGAAACATTAGCTGTTTGCGCACATTACCCCCCATGTTGGCATCTCTTAAAAACACGCAATATCATAATTGATACACATGTTCATAAACAGTTAGTACATCTATTACTAGATAGGTCAAGTTGTTTCGATAGGGCCATGATAATAAAGTTGAACGCTGATATTTACTGTAATAATAGTTTATTTCAGAAATTTGAGTAGCGGAGAAGGCGGGTATTTTTGCTGTGTTTCTTGTGGGAACCTTGCCGATAAAAGGTTACTTTTCCAGTTGATCAGCACAGCTACGTTTGAGAGTTATTTTTTGTATTCTCAAGAGTGTCTCTGTTTAATATAAGGTTGTATGGGTATTCTTGATCATTGTCGAGATAAGCTTGGATTTTGAGTTGGTAACACCCCTCATTACCAGGCAGAAATTATTTTATGGTCTCAGATTGAGGTGTGCTAATACAATTTTAGGTAGCGTTTTATACAATCGATTTGGATAGGATGACTCCATTGTTTTAGGATATTATATGGAGAGAACCATAGATGTAAGATTATTTTATATAGATGTAGAGTTCACTTCGATATAAAAGTTCCAAATTTCCCTGTATTTCATATTGTTTTATCAGCGCAACCAATTGCTGTAAGTATTTTTCTCCATGGCTGGCAATGGCGCGTTGCACTTGCGTTGAAGAGCGGCTCATACCTATAAAAGCTTCGGAGGGGATTGTCATCGTCCAATTGTGTGTATGTAAATCAACCTTTTCTGAATTGACTCCAAGGCCATCACGCATTTCTTGTAAAAAATCAAAATTACGATAATAACGGGAATAGTGAGGGCTCATCTCCTCTAATAATGTTTCATAAGCAGCTAGAAATTGACTATTTTTAAAATCACGATTGTTTTGAATAACGGCCATAACGCTTCCAGCGCGAAGTTGGCTTGAGACAATGCTAAGCAATAGAGGGCGATCCATCCACTGAAACGCTTGTGCTGCAACAACAAGATCAACCTTACCGATTTGGGGCAAGAGGCTTTCGGCTTTACCGTGATACCACTGCACAAAAGGAAATTTTCTTTTCCCCTGCTTAATCATACTATTGAGACATCGATCGCATGATACTGATGTTCATTGCCTAGAAGTTTGATAATTCCCTCTAATGCGATGCCAGTTCCAGCTCCCACATCCACAATGGACAAATGTTTTTTATCTTTAAAAGGAAGCAGCATGATTTTAAATAAGCTGAGGGGATAGCGTGGACGATAGCGATCATAATCATCAGCCAATCCATCAAATTTTTCACTTTGCGATTGAATGGTCTGTAGCATGTGGTGTGGTCCCCCTCACGAATTGCACTGTGCATAAAGGAACCCTCCTTTGACCATTATGTCAAGTATAAATTCTAAAAGAAAGTTGAATGGGAGCTGCTCTTTATCCCCTTCTATAGGGTTGATATTGAATTTTTCTTTTGCCTCAAATGATGCAATTTTAAAAGTCAATTATTTTTGAGAAAATCACGCTGAGATTCCATATATTCCTCTAAAAGTCTGTCTCACTTCTGGTGCGATTACCTATTGAATGTCTTTTATGAGCATCAAATTTATAACTTGCCTGTGGAAACGACTAATCCAAAATCCTCTATCATAACAATGAGATCACTTATTCGCTTTGTCGTTATTATAAGTTAAAATAATTGATTGAAAAGCTACTGTATTCTATCTATGACGCTAATGTAATTCTTAATGAGAATAGAAATATTTATGAATCTTCAGTATGTTAAGATTATCCTATATGATATCTAGAGCGTTTTTTTCATAAAGAATTAATCAGGCTCTAACAAAATGAGGAATTTTGTTTCTTTAAGTTTAATGAATTAAAATAAGAGCTAAATATATGTTTTTAAATGCGGTTATACTGCATCCTGAATGACGTGTGTATGAGGGGATGATTTATGTTCATCGCAAATTTGAAAGAACGTGCTGCTCTATTCGAGAATAGAACTTTCATCTATTTTACCTTGAGCGGTTTGTTTGCCACATTTGGAAATGGGCTCAATTATATTGCATTATCGTGGCTTGCTTACAGTCAAACGAATTCAATTCGTGGTGTAGCACTTTTGATGTTTTTTCTCTGGATGCCGAGCATTATTTTTGCACCTATTTGGGGCATATTGGCAGATAAATATAATCGTAAAGCGCAGATTATTATTTCAAATTTTGTCAGAGGTTTGGTGATTATTGGGTGGAGTATACTTTGGCAATTGGGTATAGAAATTGATTTGATGGTCTTATCTGCTTTGTTGGGTATTTTTATTTCTTTTTATATGCCTTCAGCTGTTCCTTTAATCCAAAGTATTGTTCCTAAAAAACAACTCATCAATGCAAATGCAACCATTGATATGGTCTATGAACTTGGCACAATTATCGGTATGGGGTTTAGTGGATTTATACTTGCCTGTGTAGGAACAAAAGGAACTCTTCTAATAGGTGGTATATTCTTTATTATTGCTGGTTTATTTAATTTTGCAATGAGGGTACCTAAAAAGCGTAGAGCTAAAAATCAAAGTAAGCAAAATTGGTGGGAAAGTTATACAGCCTCCCTTCATTATTTTAAGCAGAATCCAATTCTTTTTATGCCTTATATAAGCCAGATGATTATTATGACACTTTTAATGACCATCCCTGTTATTCTTGTTCCTTATACACAAGAGATCTTAAATGCAGATAGCAGGATCTTTGCAATATTTGAGGTGCTTTATTCTATGGGCGTATTGACAGGAGCGCTTCTTTCGCCACTTCTTTGTAAAGTTTTATCCATAAGGAAAACATTGGCATTTTTATTAGCTATTATGGCTATTGGACTTGCTATTTTGTCTATTAATACACACACGTTTGCTGTTTTTCCTCTTTATTTCATGATTGGATTTGGACTTTCGAGTTGGGCTCTTTCGATTTCTTTATCGCAACTCTCTTGTGATCCTGAATACCAAGGAAGATTGCAGGCAAGTTTTAATGGTCTTTCTGGATGCTTTATCCTCGGAGTTTATCTCATTATGGCAAACGATAGCAGTAGCATATCACCTCAATCAATATATTTCCTTCAAAGTATTGTTGCATTTGTTGGGATGCTCATCGTGCTATTTTATAAACATAAAAAACACTAAATTGTCTTTAAATGCGTAATCAATATATGCCATGTTTATTACGTATTTACCATGCTTTTCACATTTACTTTTAAAGGAGATGGCAAATATTTATATTGTTATAGAATACTCTTTATTTTTTGATGATAACCAAAAAGGGCTGATATGTTTCTTTAATTCATAGGACTTTTGTAAAGAGGCAAAGACCCAAAATTTTAGAGCTTCTTAAAAATTTTTTTAAGCACAGAAGAAAGTAAAGTGCTCTCTTAATCATACGGGAAGAATGTTACATTATTTTTGTTTTTCAAAATCCATATGAAAAATTGTATCCATTTCATCCTCATTAGAATGAGAACTTCTGCGACGATTTAAGGTTTGCACAATATCTTTTTTTAAAAGCGCATCTGTTTCACTTAAACGGAGGATACTGAGTTCCAATTCAAGAGATAAAGCTAAATCCACACATAGTTTAAGTTCTTCTCCAATGTCAAAACCCCGTTGATAATCGTCATAAAGACCAACTAGTGTATCGGATAATTCTTTATCGCATAAAGAGGTCATGCTGAATTCCTCCACCTTTCGATTTTCTGTGCAGCTTTGGTCTGTTTGAGGATCACTCCACTATCATTACTCAGAGTTGCCATGTATACGAACCTCATGGTTTTATCAATTTTCTGCAAAATACGCGCTTTTAAATCAATGCCTATTAAAAACTTTGTCACTCCAAGATTTTGAAGCGCCCAATTGTAAATATGGATGGCAATACGTTCATTATAGAACTTATAGCATTTAAAATACATTGCAAAAAGGCTTTTAATTTGCGCATAGGAAGAATATTTTGGCAATACACCAAACATCCTGAAATCTTTATTGCCAATTACAGCTAAATCAGTGCCATTGATATCTACAATAAGTAAGCATGATTTGTAAACGTTCAGCTCTTTGAGAATGCGTGATAATCTCACTTTTTGTAGAAATGCAATTATTTTGCTTCTTTTATATTGAGTTTTAGACATTAATAAACCTTTTATCTTATAAAAACTATAAGAAGTGTATTTGCGTATTTTTATAATAAGATTTCAATGGTATATTGCACAGCGCGCAATGAAGAGAACCGTATTGGGCTTTTACTGCTGTGAAACATATGACTACGCTTTTTGAGAGAGCAGCTGATAAAAATTTTATTCGACGGCTATATAATTGGCTATGGCAGGTGTTGTTTTTTCATGAGAGGATGCCCAAATGTTTTTGACACTGAAGGTCGATATTTGGTAGAATTCCACGCGTTTTGCCTAGGGGTATGAGAGTGGGGACTTGGCAAAACACTATGGCGGTCGCATTTTTTGTGTGATTGTCATAAATTTTTCGCTCCTGCTGGAATGGATGCTGTAACATCCGTTTTTGTGGGGTTATGTATGTGATAACTGCTTTTTCTAAGAGCAGTAACGATAGATATAAATCAATATAATTATTTAGTCAACAATTATATTGATTTTGGAGTAATTTTTTGGCTCGTCCGGAAGCAAAACCTAAAACTGAGTTGGCAAAACGTTTTCGTGAAGTGCGTCATGCTCTTGGTTTCACAGAGCGTAAGCAGTTTGCTGAACATCTTGGTGTCACTGCTGGCTCTATAGGAACTTATGAAACGGGTATCAGTGAACCTACAGCCTCTGCGCTCTCCAAATATCAAGAAATTTGTGGTGTTTCATTAGATTGGCTTGTAACGGGCCATGGCGAGATGTTTTCAGATATGGCAAAAGCGAAAGCAGCTGGTTTAAAACTGCAAGCGATTCCTGCTGGTTTGATGAAAAAGCTTGGACATTTAGTTTATACAACATATCATGGTGCAAACATAACACTTTCTCCTGAAGATGTTGCGGAATTAGCAGCAGAGCTTTATGGAAAATTGCAAGAGCTTATTCAAAAGCTCAACGACATGGAAGAAGTTGAAGCTACTTTGCCACTTTTAACATTGTATTTAAAGCGTAAAATTGAGGCTGAAAAACGCCTTTAACAGTAACAAGAAAAATCGCTAAATTTTCTAAAGTAAAAAATCTTTTCTATTGTTAAAATCCAGTTTAAGAACCAATAAATTATAGCATATTTTAAGAATCCTTTCTCTTTTCGGTTGTACAAGATCTTAAGTTATATTCATTTTTAGAGATTGATAAACTTTTTATCTTATGTAATTAAAAAGCTATGGAAAGTGCGTTTGCGTATTCGGCGTTAACGCACAGTAAGATGAGGAAGTTGTAGTGAGCATTTTTACTGTTGAAAAAAATGCAACTGCGACTTTTAAGACGGTATGGTGATCTTTCATGAGTTTCGCTACAAACATATTAAAACGGTGCAGCTCATTAAAAAGCCACGGCAATCGCATTTTTTGTGTGATTGTCATAAATTTTTCGCTCCTGCTTAAACGGATGCTGTAACATCCATTTTTGTGGGGTTATGTATGTAAATCTTTGCCCAACATAAAGGGCAGTAAGGAGAGGTATAATATAAATATTGCATTAAGTAAATGCAATATTTATATTATTGTGTAATTTGGCAAAAAAAGAAATTGAACCCAAAACAGAACAGGCAAAGCGATTACGTTTGATACGAGAAAGTTTGCTGCTTAGTAGGCATCAAATAGCAACCCGTTTAGGTATTAATAAAGCCATTTATGACCACGCTGAGAGAGGAACGACCTTTCCTAATGTAGAATTTTTGATTGTTCTATCACAGAAATTAAAAGTCAATTTAAATTGGCTTGTAACGGGCGATGGCGAGATGTTTTCAGATATGGCAAAAGTGAAGGCAGCTGGTTTAAGATCACAAGCAATTCCTGCTGGTTTGATGAAAAAGCTTGGATATTTAGCTTATACAACATATCATGATGCAAACATAACACTTTCTCCTGAAGATGTTGCGGAATTAGCAGCAGAGCTTTATGGAAAATTGCAAGAGCTTATTCAAAAGCTCAACGACATGGAAGAAGTCGAAGCCACTTTGCCACTTTTAAAATTGTATTTAAAGCGTAAAATTGAGGCTGAAAAGGCACATAAAACGCCTCAAGGCATATGAATTAACAGCCTTCTAAAATAAAATTCTCCTCTGCTACAAAATCAGTTAGAAGAAAAATGCATTGAGTGATAAAAACATCTGTAAAAACAATGAGTTATAAAGTATTTTCTTTTTATTTTTTTCAATATTCTATATTTCTTATGAAAATAATGATTTTCTAGAATAGGTTATCTCATAACAAAGAACGAAGTTTCATAAGGAGCATAATCTATTAGATTATAAAATTAAGTCTAAAAAATTATAACTTATCATATAGATAAGCACAACTGTTATAAAAACAACACTTTTTGTATTTAATAAAAAGTATTTTTACAAATTTATAAAAAATTATTTTTTACACTCTTGCCATTCATCTGTTGCGCTTTATTTGAAAGATAGAATTGCTCTTTAGTGAAACTGTTTTTGTTAAGAGATAAATCGCAGTATTTTTGAATGGAGATAACGGTATATTTTCAAAGTCTTGTGTTTTTATTTATTTTTTAGCTTGAATCCCTCTAGCTAAAAGGATTGGGGACTTTTCTAGATTCGATGTTGTTGCAAAGATTTTAGGCTGATGCTGGGTGAATATCGGTATCAGAGGGGGGGGTTGTATTAATTTATTGTTTTTTTTAGGTGCGCAAACAAGGGTTTTGCCGTGAGTGTTTTTGCGCGTTGTAATGATGTTGAGCTCTGTTGGAGGAGGTTCTTATGAAAAAAAAATATTCCACACCAAATTTAATTAAAGCTGTCTCGCTCAGTGCAGTAATGGCGACACTCTTGTCGAGTGTTTCCCCTGTTTTTGCTGCGAATCTCGCGATAGTAGGAGGGGCGAGTCAAAGTACAACTCTTCAGGGCGTTTCATATCTACATGGTAGCCATGGGAGTATTGTTTTTTCTGGTGATGATGATTACTGTGGTGCAGATAACGTCGTCGGTCGTGGGGGCAAACAACAGCAGGGAGTTAGTAATAATCAAAAAATAACTGCAGAGGAACAATATAACAGATTTGTTGGTGAGAAACAGTTTGGAGGTCGCAGTCCTTATGGCACGACCACTGAAAAGGTTACTTGGCAAAGTGAAGGGGTTCTGACCAACAATGCTACTTATATGGGAACAAATACTTATGGGGTTCAAAATGCCATGCCTGAGGCTTATGGTGTTTATTCTTTTGCAACGGGCTGTGGTTCTGCAGCAACGGGGAATTATTCCACGGTATTTGGTGCTGGTGCAACTGCAAAAGCTGGTGGAGCGCAAGCTTTTGGTGTTTCTGCGCTTGCAGAGGGTATAGCAAGTGTTGCTATAGGTGTAGGCTCAGAAGCGACGGAAAAGTCTGCGGTTGCTATTGGAGGGCTTGCAAATGCATTAGGTGAAAGTAGTATTGCTTTGGGGACTAAGGCAAAGGCGGAAAAGAGTTATACAATTGCTATAGGTACAGATGCTGAAGCTCAAGCTTCAGGTGCTATTGCAATAGGAGGGAGGCGCTCTGATAGAACTGAAGAAAATAAACCTAACAGAAAAGTAGTAGCAGCGAAAGAAAATTCGATTGCTATAGGTACCTATGCTTATGCTAGAACGGAAGATTCGGTTGCCCTTGGTGTAAATGCGCAAGTATTTTCTGAGGACGGTGTTGCTATAGGTGGTGGCTCTGTTTCTAGAAGAGAAAAAGGTGCCGAGGCTTATGATCCTGCAACAGGTAAAGTCTCGAGCGAAAAAAACGGTCTTGCATGGAAAAGTACGGCAGGTGTTTTTAGTATTGGTGAAGTAAACGCTGATGGTAATGATGGCAAAGGTAAATTAACACGGCAAATTACTGGTGTGGCTGCTGGTAAAGAAGATACTGATGCAGTTAATGTGGCACAGTTAAAAGCTCTAAGAGGTATCATAGGAGAAGGAGGAGGGGGGGGGTGGAAAATTTCTGCTAACGATATAGATCCTACAGACGTGAATTCAGGCAATATAGTAGATTTTTCAGTGAAAGATACAAAAGTAGGAAAAGACAACTTAAAGATTGAAAAAAATACTGTAGAAAATAAGCATAAAATTCAATTTACTTTGAATGATAAGCTTAAATTGACGCAAGTCACTACAGGTCAAAGCACCATGAGTGATGATGGTTTTTTTGTGGGTGGTGGTAAAAACGGTTCAAGCATGACTGTTGATGGCTTTTATGTGAATGGTGAGAATACTCCAAGTATGACTGTGGGGGGTATTGATGCTGGTAATAAACAAATCACAAACGTTGCAGATGGAGTTAGGCCTAACGATGCAGTGAATTTTGGGCAGTTGGAAAAATATGTAAAAGAGAATGGTGGCGGTTGGAAGCTTTCTATTGAAAATGGAAAGGCTATAAATGTTGAGACAGGCAACACAGTCCATTTTTTTGCTGTTACAAATAATGATACTGATAAGAAAAACATAAAAATTGCAAATACAAGTGGGAAAAACGTCTCTTTTGATTTAGCTGATGATATTAATGTAACGTCTGTCACAGCAGGAGAAAGCATTATGGATGCTTCGGGCTTTCGGTTTAACAGTGGTGATGGGCCAAGTATAACTGTTAAAGGCATTTATGCTGGTGATAAAACGATTACAGGAGTAGCAACAGGAGAAAAAGATACCGATGCAGTGAATTTTGGACAGCTGAAAAAATATGTAGAAAAAAACGGGGGCAGCTGGAAACTTTCTGTTGATGGCGGTGATGCTACAGATGTTAAAGCAGGCAGTACAGTAGATCTTACTTCTGCTACAGGTGAGGGTGGCAGTAAAAACATCCAAATTGTCAAAAGTGATGGAAGTAAAGTTATATTTTCTTTGAATAATGATCTTAAGTTGACGAGTGTTACGACAGGCAATAGCAAGATAAGTAGTGAAGGCTTTGAGTTTATTGATGGTAATGGGCCCAAAATAACTTTGAAGGGTATTGATGCTGGCGATAAAAAAATTACCTCTGTGTCAGATGGGACTGATAACACTGATGCTGTAAATTATAAGCAGTTACAAGATGTACAAAAAATTGCAGAAAATGGCTGGAAACTTTCTGTTGATGGTAACAATGCTACAGATGTTAAAGCTGGTAGTACAGTAGATCTTGTTGCCGGTGATAATGCAAATGGTAGTAATAAAAATATCAAAATTGTAAAAGATAGCGAAAATAAAGTTACATTTACTTTGAATGATGATCTTAAATTGACGAGCGTCACTGCAGGGAATAGCAAGATAAGTAGTGAAGGTTTTGAGTTTATTGATGGTGAGGGACCAAAAATAACTCTGAATGGTATTAATGCTGGCACTAAAAAGATTACAAAAGTAGCAGCCGGAGAACATGATACTGATGCAGTAAATTATAGTCAGTTGAAAGAAATGAAGGACCAGATAGCTGGCGATAGTCTTGTTAAGTGGGATGAAGATAGGAAGCGCATTACCATTGGTGCCGAAAAAGAAGGTGATGAAATAAATATTACTAATAGTAAAGGCCAAGAGCGGGTTATTGATGGTGTTAGAGCTGGAAAAATCAGCCATGATTCAAGAGAGGCAATCAATGGTGATCAGCTTTTAAGTATTACAGAGACTATAGCGGATTTTTTTGGTGGTAAGGAGACAGATATATACAATGGTATCAAGCCAACTTTTACTGTTCAGAAGACAAAGCACAACAACGTAACTGATGCTTTCGCTGCAGTTGATACTTCTATCACGGATATTTATAACGAGATTAATAATGTAACTGAAAATAGTCTTGTTAAATGGAATGAGGACGAAAAACTTATTACCATTGGCAAGGAAAAAGGCGGTATAAAAATTAATATCACAGGTACTGAGGGGGAGCGGACTATTGCGGGTGTGAAAGATGGTGATCTCGGAAAGAATTCAAAAGAAGCTGTTAATGGTTCCCAAATCAGTAAGATATCTGGAGATGTTGCAAAATATTTTGGTGGTGGGGCATCATTTGAAAATGGTGTTTTTACAGGACCAACATATGTTTTATCTAATGTTTCTGCCAATGGTGAAGTGGTTCGAAAAGAGCATACTGATGTTGGTTCCGCGCTGACGGGACTTGATCTAAGTGTCAAGAATGTGAATACTCGTTTGACATATTTTACCAATGAATTTGACAATAAATTTGATAAATTTTCTCAAGATGCTTTACTGTGGAATGAAGGAGAACAAGCATTTGTTGCGCGTCACAAAAAAGGAGATGAAACGACAAATAGTAAGATTACGTATCTTTTGAACGGTGAAATTTCTGAAGATTCAACAGATGCTATAAATGGGTCTCAACTCTTCAAGATTGCTAAAAATATATCGGAATATTTTGGCGGTAGCACAGATGTACTTAGAAATATAAAACCTACTTTCCTTATTCAGGATAAGAAATATAATAATGTTTTTGATGCTTTTACGGGTGTGAATTATTCTATTACAAATATTGATAATAAGATTTCTGAAATGAAAGAAAACAACCTTGTTCAACAAAAGGGAATTTCAGATGTTATCACTATTGGTGCGAAGACAGCTGGAACTGAAATCAATATTGCTGGTGTTGGCAAGGCAGCACGTTCCATTTCTGGTGTAAAAGCGGCTGAAAAAGGAGATGAAGCTGTCAACAAAGACCAACTTGATAAAAGCATAAAGGATATTACGGATAATATTGAGACAGTAACTGCTGCTGCAGTTCTTTATGATAAAAATGGCGATAATAGCGTTAATTATGAGAGTGTAACTTTAGGTGGCGAGAAAGGAACAAAACCAGTTGCTCTTCTCAATGTTAAAGATGGTAGCATTTCTGAAGACTCTCACGATGCTATTAATGGTAGTCAGATTAATAAAATATCAGCAGATATTGCAAAGTTTTTTGGTGGTGGCGCAAAATTTGTTAATGGTGCTTTTAAAGGTCTGAAATATACTTTATCCGCTATTGTAGATGGTAAGGTAGGAAAGGCTAATTTTTATGACGTTGGTTCGGCTTTAACAGGTCTTGATAAGAATGTTCAAGATGTGAATCAGCGCTTAACGAAAGTATCCAATGAGTTTAATCAGACAATTGAAGGGATCTCTAAAGATGCTTTACTGTGGAGCGAAGAAGACGAAGCGTTTGTTGCACGTCATGAAAAAGGTGGCAAGAAAACAAACAGCAAGCTTAAATATCTCGTAGATGGTGAAATTGCGGATGGTTCAACAGAAGCCATTACGGGTAATCAGCTTTATTCCATGAGTAACCAGCTTGCGAATTATTTCGGTGGTGGTGCTAAATATGAGAATGGCAAATGGACAGCACCTACTTTCAAGATTGTTCAAGTCAATGAGAATGGTGAAACTGTCGAGAAAGAGCACCATAATGTTGCTGATGCTTTTGGTGACGTTAATAAAAATATGTCAAACATTAATAACCGTATTGATGATGTCATCAACAAGGTTGATTCCGATGCGTTAAAGTGGAATGATAAAGAAAAAGCCTATGATGCTGGTCGCGGTGGTAAGCCAAGTAAAATTATCAATGTAGCCGATGGTAAAATTGCAAAAGACTCGAAAGATGCAGTTAATGGTGGTCAACTTTGGAAAACCAATGAGCGTGTTTCAAATGTTGAAAATCGTGTCTCTGGTGTTGAAAAAGACGTCAAGCATCTTAACAACAGAGTTGATAACATTTCCAATACCATTGCTGATATTGGGGATATAGTTACCAATATTGATGTTAAAGTTGATAACATTGATAATAAAGTTAACGATATTGCTGAGGATGCTGTTCGCTATGATAGGGATGAAAACGGTAAAAAAACTAATAAAATCACTTTGAAAGGTGGCGATCCTAGTGAACCTGTGATGATTGATAATGTTGCTGATGGTAAAATTGAGACAGGATCAAAAGAAGCTGTAAATGGTGGTCAACTTCATGACTACACCAAAGAACAGATGAAAATCATTCTCGATGAATCCAAGCAATATACGGATCAAAAGATCAATAATATTAGGATTGATGCGATTGATGAAGCTGTTGATAAGTCCAAACAATATACAGATATGAAGTTTAATGCTTTAAATTACAGCATTGAGGGTGTGCGAAAAGAAGCAAGACAAGCAGCGGCTATTGGTTTAGCGGTGTCTAACTTGCGCTACAATGATACACCTGGAAAATTAAGTGTTGGATTTGGTACAGGTTTATGGCGTAGTCAGTCTGCATTTGCCTTTGGTGCTGGTTATACTTCAGAGAATGGAAATATTCGGTCTAATGTATCTGTTACTACTTCTGGTGGTCATTGGGGTGTAGGTGCGGGATTCAATATGACATTGAATTGATAATCAACAAACCAAATAAAAAATTCTTTTCACCCTTGTCTTATGAGGCAGGGGTGAATTGTTTTTTACATCTATAAAAGATATGGATAGAGAGATTGATAAGGGATATAATGATAACGACAGGTTTCAGAAGAAAAGATAAATTGGCCTGACTCTCTACAAAACTGCACGTTTCACCTTCAGGTAAAGAAAAACAGATTGAATTTGACTGGAGAAGTGATAAAAATGATATGCCAAATTAGCCTGCGATAACTTAAATCATCTTTATTCTCGTCATTTGTCAGAGCCTATGATGAGGTTATTTTGAGGGATAACAATGAAGATAAAAATGCCCCTCTTTACGCATTTCCGAAGAAAAGTCTTAGACTTTATTTATTTTACACAAAAAATATTTCTACTTAATACTTTTTCTATGAATAAAAGTGATAAACAAAAAGCTAGAAAAACAATATCACTCTTGCAAAAAACAACGAAAAAGCTTAGAAGTTAAGCGAATATCAACTAATATATAAAAAAATGAATCTTATTTTCTCAGAGTAACACAAAAAGCGGGGACATTTACGATGACACCTAAATTCGCAATTCTTCTATTTTTTTAATCCCATAAATTTTGATGTTAAAGAGATTTAAACTTAAAGGCTCCTTTAGCATTTAAATGTGTCTTTTTTTGTGTTTTTAGTTAAAGTTTTTTTCATTGGGGAATTTGTTATGAACAAATTATATACACAATTAGCGGGGAGTGATTTAAAACTTTCTCGTTTTCCTTTTATTAAAGTTTTGTCGTTGACTTCAATCGCTGCGCTTTTGTCGAGTGTTTCTCCTGTTTTTTCAAAAAATCTTGATCCAAGAGAAGGGGGTTCTACAAATATAAAAGCTGTTTCTGTGATGTTGCCCCAAAGTGTTATCTCTGTTTATGATAAAGCTACCGGCCAACAGTTTGCACAGCATGATGAAAATACAGCGCCCATTGGTATATTGGATGCCTCGCAAGATGATTTACCAGTGATCACAGAGCGTGATGCTGGATTACAACGTGTAAACAAAAATGTTTCTTTAGGTGATGGAGCGCAAGCACCAAAAGAATGGAGTGTTGCTGTAGGTTATATGGCTCACGCTCTGGGGATAAGCAGTACCGCATTGGGTGGTGAGTATAATGAGAAGAGTGAACACGGAGAAAATGACTATACCATTGCCCAGGGTGATTATTCAACAGCTTTGGGTGCTGTTTCTAAAGCTTTGGAGTATGGCTCAACAGCCGTCGGTCATCGTGCATATGCAGAGGCAAAAAACGCTATTTCTATAGGATTTTATTCGAAAGCACAGGCAGAGGGAAGTATTGCTATAGGAGCAAATTCTATAGCGGATGTTAGTGCTGGTATTGAAGGATATAATCCTCTTGGGAAGAAGGGAGAAGGTGCTGATTTTGTATGGAAAAGTACACAAGGTGCTGTGAGCGTTGGTGATGTTTCTAAGAGTAAAACACGGCAAATTGGGGGCATAGCGGCAGGTACTAAAGATACTGATGCCGTGAATATTGCACAGTTAAAGTCATTACAAACCTACGTAGACAAAGGCTGGAAATTGTCTGTTGGCGGTAAAAATACTAAAACTGTGGGGATAGACGGTACAGTAGACTTTTCAGCTGGAAGTAAAAATCTTGAAATTACCAAAGGCGAAAAAGACAATAACATAAAATTTGATCTCGCAAAAAACATTACGCTGGAGAGCGTAAAAATTACGGATGGCCCTCAAATAACCAAAGATGGTATTAATGTTGGTAGTAAAAAGATAACTGGCGTCGCAGATGGGAGTGCAGATACTGACGCTGTGAATTTTGCACAGCTAAAAGCAATACAAGCAGCAGCGGCTATAAAAGGTTTAAAAATTAACACGACTGCCGACAATTTTAAAGATGCTATCGCTAAGGGCGAATCTTCAGTTGCTATAGGTTCTAGGGCATCTGCACTTGCTGCTAGCGCTGTAGCTTTGGGGGAGGGATCACAAGCAACGGTGAACGGAGGAGTTGCTCTAGGAGTGCATTCTGTAGCGGATGTTGGTAGTGGTGTAGGTGGTTATAACCCTTTTTCAGATGGTGAAACAAGTAAACAAGGTTATGAATGGAAAAGTACACAAAGTGCTGTTAGTGTTGGTAATAATTCTATAATGCAATCGCGGCAAATTACAGGGGTAGCTGCGGGTCGTAAAGATGCTGATGCGGTGAATGTTGCGCAGTTGAAGTCCTTACGGGATTACGTAAATAAAGGTTGGCAGCTATCTGTTAATGGTAACAATGCCAAAGCTATTGCTATAGACAGCATGGTAGATTTTTCAGCTGGAAGTAACAACTTTATCATTACCAAAGGCGAAGGCGACAACAAGGTAAAATTTGATTTAGCAAAGAACCTTACACTGGAAAGCGTAAAAGCCGGCGAGAATACTTTTGATGCTACAGGCTTGAAAATTGAGAATGGTCCTCAAATAACGACTGAAGGCATTGAGGCTGGTGGTAAAAAGATCACAGGAGTGTTGGAGGGTACTGATGAAACTGATGCGGTGAATTTTGGACAACTGCAAAAAATTGAAAAACAAGTTGAACAACAAGTCGCAGCCAGTAGCTTTGTGAAACAGGATGATGAAACGAGATCTATCACTATTGGGAAGGATACAGATGGTGAGAGAATCGATCTTATCAATAAGACTGGTGGGGCTCGGACTCTTTCTGGTGTGAAAGCTGGAACGGCAGAAACCGATGCAGTGAATTTTGCACAGCTGCAAAAAGTTGAAAAAGATATCAAAGAACAGGTCGCTGCCAATAGTTTTATACAACAGGACGATACGACGAGATATATCACCATTGGTAAGAATACAGATGGCGATAAAATCGATATTACCAACACAAGTGGTGCAAGTCGGATCATTTCTGGCGTGGCAGATGCAAAGAACAATAATGATGCCGTTAACAAAGGTCAGCTTGATACAAGTATAAAAGATGTCAATAACGAAATAACAAATAAATATAATGAGCTTACGCAAAACATAACGCATATTACACAACAGGTTAAAGATGATGCTTTATTGTGGAGTGAGAGTGATAATGCCTTTGTTGCTCAGCATGGTGAAGGTGATGAAAAGGCAGATAGTAAAATTATGCATCTTAAAGCTGGAGACATTACGGCTGAATCAACCGATGCGATCAATGGTTCTCAGCTTTATTCAATGGGTAATAATCTTGCTACGTATTTAGGAGGTGGAGCTGAATATAAGGATGGCGAATGGACCGCTCCAACTTTTACACTTAAAACTGTTAACAGCGATGGTGAAGAAAAAGATGAGACTTATCCGGATGTAGCAAAAGCTTTGGCAGGCGTTGGTAGTTCTATTACAAATGTTCAGAATAAAATTACCAATGAGATTACCAACCAGATTAATAATGCGATTACCAAAGTGGAGGGTGAGAGTTTTATCCAGCAGGATAAGGAAACAAAGCGTCTCACGATTGGTGCTAAAACAGAAGGTACAGAAATCGATATTAGCAACACAAGTGGTGCAAGTCGGATCATTTCTGGTGTGGCAGATGCAAAGAACAATAATGATGCCGTTAACAAAAGTCAGCTTGATAAAGGTATCGAAAATGTCAGTAAAGACATCACCAATAAGTTCAACGATTTTACGCAAAACATAACGCATATTACGCAACAGGTTAAAGACGATGCTTTATTGTGGAGCGAGAGTGATAATGCCTTTGTTGCTCAGCATGGCGAAGAAAAAGCAAAAAGCAAGCTTAAATACCTTTTAAATGGAGACATTACGGCTGAATCGACGGATGCGGTTAATGGTTCTCAGCTTTATTCGATGGGTAATAACCTTGCCGCATATTTGAGTGATGGCGCTGGTTATGATGAGAATGGCGAATGGAAAGCACCTACTTTTACACTTAAGACAATTAAGGAGGACGGTACAGCAGGTGAAGAAAGTTATGATACTGTAGAAAAAGCACTTTCTGCTGTTGGTACATCTTTCACGAATATTCAGAATAAGATCACCAATGAAATTACTAATGAGATCAATAAAACAAAAGGTGATGCCTTATTGTGGGATAATGAGAAAGAAGCATTTGTCGCTCAACATGGTGAAGGCGATAAAAAAGCAGATAGCAAGATTATGCACCTTAAGGCTGGAGACATTACTGCTGAATCAACGGATGCTATAAATGGGTCTCAAATTTATGCTCTGAAAAATCAAATAGCTCATTATTTTGGTGGTGATGCGGGTTATCAGAATGGGGAATGGAAAGCGCCCATATTCTATGTTTCACAATTCAAGAATGATGGAAATGGTAATGATAAAACTGGCTATGATAATGTCGTAGATGCGTTTGAAGGTGTTAATAAAAGCATGGAAAGTATCAACGAGCGTATTAACAACGTTACCCAGAGTGTCTCATCGAGTGGTTTAAATTGGAACGAGGAAGAAAAAGCTTTCGACGCTCGTCACAATAGAGAGCCAAGTAAGATTAAACATGTAGCGGATGGTGAATTATCCAAAGATTCAAAAGAGGCCGTTAATGGTAGCCAACTTTTTGAGACAAATAATAGGGTTACTAAAGTTGAAAACCGTGTAAACAATATTGATCAACAGATAGAAAATATTGAAAATACGGTTACAAATGGCGTGGTTAAGTATGATAAAAATGAAAAGGGTGATAAGATAAATAAAGTTACATTAGCTGGTGTGAGTGAAAGTGACCCAGTAGTGTTAGACAATGTAGCGGCTGGTAAAATAGACAAGGATTCGAAAGAAGCTGTGAATGGTAGCCAACTTTGGGAGACAAACCAGAAGATGGAGTTAGTTCTTAAAGATGCGAAGAAATATACGGATGAGCGTTTCAATGACATTATCAATCACCAAATGGGTGATGTTATTAATGAAGCGAAATCTTATACGGATATGAAGTTTGATGCTTTAAATTACAGCATTGAGGGTGTGCGAAAAGAAGCAAGACAAGCAGCGGCTATTGGTATAGCAGTAGCGAACTTACGCTATAATGAAACACCTGGAAAATTAAGTGTTGGATTTGGTACGGGCTTATGGCGTAACAAATCAGCATTTGCCTTTGGTGCTGGTTATACATCTGAAAGCGGATCCGTTCTGTCTAATGTATCTGTTACCAATTCTGGTGGACACTGGGGTATAGGTGCGGGATTCAATATGACATTGAACTAATAATCAACATAATACGTTGGGTAAAATTATTTCGCCCTTGTCCTCATTTAAGACAAGGGCGAAAGTTTATTTTAAGAAGCAGCCAATAAAGTCAATAAATGAGATAACGAAGTCTTTAAAAAAATATGCAAGTAGCCGAATAATAATGCTAAAGCTCTATTTACATATCAACTTATAGTTTAATAACAATGGAGATTACCAGATTTAATAGCTTCTATTTTGACAAAAAAGCAGTGCAAAAGAGCGTAAAACCAATATGTTCCTTAATTTACAGGTAAAAACTCACCAACCTAGCATGAAAATATGCCTCTATAAATTTACCTAAATGAGCCTATTATCCAAATAACGCATCATCACAAAAATAAAACTGCCAAAAACATTCCAACTTCCTTTAAAGTGGCTTTTTTATTATGGCTTCATGAAAAAAATAATCTTTTCCAATAATTCTTAATATATATTTTAATAAAAACAACATATTATAAATTGAAATATGTTTTTTTTGTGTCATAAATATGTTTGATTTGATTTTTTTTCATTGGGGCACTTGTGATGAAAGAATTATCTATCATATCAAAGAGAAATGACAGAGATTACGAACATTTCTCTCGACATTCGTTTCAAAAGCTTTTGTTGGGAACCACAATCGTTGCATTTTTATCAAATACTTCTCCCATTTATGCAAAAAATTTTGATATAATAGAACAGTTTCTTCAAGTTCTAGAGAGGGCAACAACGGTTTATTCTCAAGGAAACAATAGAAATATTTTTTCTGATTATAATTATTATAACCCTCATACGGAGTTCTTTGACGATACCAGTTTATCAAAATTAAGTTATTTAACAGTGCTCACTACAGCAATAATGTCAAGAGTGAATACTTCTAGTCGTTATGCAGATTTCTTAATTACTATGCTTTCTGAAAAAGGTAAGACTGCTGTGAATGTTTTAGACAAAGATAGCAGCTCTACACAAAAAAATTTAGAGTCTTCTATTGATGATAATTATGGAAGTCGTCCAGCTCTCTCAAATACGCCTAGTTCATCAGGGGAAAAATATCCAATACAAGTGAATGGAAGTTCGTTTGCAGACGCGAGAGCTGGATCAAATGCTACTAATTTGGGTCAAGGGTCGAGTGCAACAGGGGTGGAAAGTGTTGCCATTGGTTACAAGGCACAAGCAACAGGAAAATTTGCGATCACTATAGGTGATCAGGCAGAGGCAACAAAAGAAGATAGTATTGCTATAGGCCGCATGGCACATGCTTTGGGAAAAAGCAGTGTTGCATTAGGTTCCGAATATAATGATAAGAGTCAACATGGAGATGATGATTATACCACTGCGAAGGCTGACTATTCAACAGCTTTGGGTGCTGTTTCGAAAGCTTTGGGGTATGGTTCAACTGCTGTGGGCCATCGTGCATATGCAAAGGAAAAAAATGCTATTTCTATAGGATTTTATTCGAAGGCAAATGCAGAAGGCAGTATTGTTATAGGGGCAGATGCAAAGGCAGAGAAAAAAAATTCTGTTGCTTTAGGTGCTGATTCTATAGCAAACGTTGCTGCTGGTGTTCTAGGCTATGATCCTCTTCTACATAAAGCGGCGACAGAGGATACTTTTGCATGGAAAAGCACGTTAGGTGCCGTGAGTGTTGGTGATCTTGCTAAGAGCAAAACACGACAAATTGGAGGAGTTGCAGCGGGTAGTGCAGATACTGATGTGGTGAATATTGCACAGCTAAAGTCATTACAAGCTTATGTAGACAAAGGCTGGAAACTGTCTGTTGGTAGTAAAAATGCTAGAGCTGTAGGGATAGATGGTACGGTAGATTTTTCTACTGGAGATAAAAATCTTCAAATTACGAAAGGCGAAAGCGACAATAAGGTAAAATTTGATCTTGCGAAGGAATTGACGCTGGATAGTGTAAAACTAGGCACCAATACCTTAGATGCAACGGGTTTAATAATTCAAACTGGTCCACAAATGACTACTGCTGGGATTAATGCAGGCAGTAAAAAGATTACAAATGTAGCAAAGGGCACTGAAGATAACGACGCTGTGAACGTTGCACAATTAAAAGCTTCGTCTTCAGGATCTGGGTCTAAAGACAATCTTTCTGAATGGTCTAATAACAAAGTGAGATTGGGTGTACTTGATAGCTCGACCACGAGAGGAAGTGTTGTAATAGGAGCAGGCTGGAAGGAGTTGAATAGTGCTGGTGCTGGTCCCGTCTTCCAAGGTCCAAGGACAAAATCTGATTTTGCAATAGCTATAGGGACAACCTCTTTAGTTGAAAATAATTCTGAAAGTGCGATTGCTATTGGTTATTTTGCAACAGTACAATCTAATGCTAAGGGAGCTATTGCTTTAGGTGCTAACACTGTTACTAGCGTTAGAGGAGAGATTCCTGGTTATGATCCCAAGACTGGACAAGCCTCAACATCAACCAATCCTGAATGGAAATCTAAATATGGTGCACTCGGTATTGGGGTTGAAAGTCGTTCTACTCATAAGATTAGCTCAACACGGCAGATTGTAGGTGTCGCAGCTGGCACGAATGATACCGATGCTGTAAATGTGGCGCAGCTCAAAGCTTTAAGAGGAATGATGACAGCACAAGGGAGTTGGAATCTTTCTGTTGATGGTGCAGAAAAGACAGTTATTGGTCCAGGTGAAACATTAGAGTTAAAAACTGGAAGTAACAATTTTAAGATTACAAGCGATAACAGAGAGAAAAAGGTTATATTTGATGTAGCAAGGAGCGTTACGCTGGATAGTGTAAAATTGGGAGAAAAAGCTTTAGCAGATGATGTGGAAGAAGCTGGTACAGTAACTTTGGATTCCACGGGCTTGATGATTACAAATGGCCCAAAAATAATGACGGCTGGTATTGATGCTGGCAATAAAAAGATAACAGGCATATCAGAAGGTGCTGACGATACTGATGCAGTGAATTTTTCACAACTGAAGAAAATTGAAAAAGATGTCAAAGAACAAGTTGTAGCCAGTAGCTTTGTAAAACAAGAAGCTGAAACACAACATATCACCATTGGTAAAGATACAGAAGGTGATAAAATTGATATTGCTAACAAGAATGGTGATAAGCGTACTCTTACGGGTATAAAGGAAGCCGCCCTCTTAGAAGATTCAAATGAAGCTGTCACTGGTTCACAGCTTTTTGTGACAAATAATGATGTTACAACTCTTAAGAGTAACTTTTCTGAGATGCAGACGAGTGTGACAGGGGTTCAAAAAAATCTATCAACAATAGCGAACAATACATCACAATATTTGGGTGGTGATGCTAATGTACTGAATGGTAAGGCGCCTACTTATACTTTTGAAGACAAATCTTATCATGACGTTGCAAGTGCTTTTTCTGGTGTGAGCAGTTCTTTTACAGAGGTCAAGCAACAAATTACCAATGTAAATAATTCTATCACGAATGTCGAAAATCAAATTAAAAATGTGGTGAGTGAAAATCTTGTACAACAAGATAAAGAAACGCAACATATCACCATTGGAAAAGATACAGAGGGTGATAAAATCGATATTTCTAATAAAAGTGGTGAGAAGCGTACTCTTACGGGTATAAAGGAAGCCGCACTCTTAGCAGATTCAAATGAAGCCGTTATCGGTTCACAACTTTTTGTGACAAATCAGAAAATAGATACTGTTTTCACTAATCTTCAGACTGCCGCTACGAATACAGCTAAATATTTTGGTGGTGGTGCTGAATATCATGACGGTAAATGGACTGATCCAAAATTTACAATAAAGTCAGTTAAAGCTGATGGTAACGCTGAAGAGATAAGCTATACCAATGTAGCGGAAGCTTTCGCAGGGGTTGGTATTTCTCTCACGAATGTTCAGAATAATGTGACTGAACAAGTTAATAATGTGATCCAAAAAGTGGAAGGTGAAAGTCTTGTACAGCAAGATAAAGAAACGCAACATATCACCATTGGTAAGGATACTGGTGGTGATAAAATTGACATTGCTAATAAAAGTGGTGATAAGCGTACTCTTACGGGTATAAAGGAAGCCGCACTCTTAGAAGATTCAAATGAAGCCGTTATCGGTTCACAGCTTTTTGTGACAAATAATAAAGTTGCTACTTACTTAGGGGGTGGAGCTAGTTATAAAGATGGTGAATGGAGTGCTCCAACATTTACAGTTACAACTGTTAAGGATAATGGGGAATCTGAAGAGAAAGTTTATCATAATGTAGCGGAAGCTTTAAGTGGAGTTGGTAGTTCTATCACAAATGCTCAGAATAAAATTACCAAAGAGGTTCATAATACGATTACCACTATAAAAGGGGATGCATTATCGTGGAGTGTAGATGATCAAGCCTTTAGTGCTCAGCATGAGAAGGATGATACAAAAAACAATAGCAAGATCACACACCTTTTAGATGGTAATATTACTTTTGATTCAACAGATGCCGTTACGGGTAAACAGCTTTATACTTTGGGTGATAAGGTTGCTCAGTCTTTCGGTGGCGATTCTCGTTATGAGAATGGTGAATGGACAGCTCCAACTTTTACGCTTAAAACTGTTAACGGAGATGGTGAGGAAAAAGAAGATACTTATCATAATGTATCCGATGCTTTAACGGGAGTTGGTGCGTCTATCACAAATGTTCAGAATAAAATTACCAACCAGATTAATAGTGTAATTACCACTATACAAGGTGAAAGCCTTGTACAGCAAGATAAAGAAACGCAACACATCACCATTGGTAAGGATACCGGCGGTGATAAAATTGACATTGCTAATAAAAGTGGTGAGAAGCGTACTCTTACAGGGATAAAGGAAGCCGCACTCTTAGCAGATTCAAATGAAGCCGTTATCGGTTTACAGCTTTTTGAGACAAATAATAAAGTTGCTACTTACTTAGGGGGGGGAGCTAGTTATAAAGATGGAAAATGGAGTGCTCCAACATTTAAGGTTCAAACTGTTGATGATCAAGGCAATAAAAAAGATAAAGCTTATACGGATGTTGCTGCTGCTTTCGCAGGGGTTGGTACGTCTATCACAAATGTTCAGAATAAAGTTACCAATGATATAACAAATAAGTTTAGCGAACTTAATCAAAACATAACGAATATTACGCAACAAGTTACAGGAGATGCTTTATTATGGAACGATGAAGCTCAGGCATTTGCTGCACTTCATAAAAGGAAAGAAGAAGAACAAAAAAACAGCAAAATTACCTTTCTTTTAGATGGCGCTGTTACTTCTGATTCAACAGATGCTATTACTGGTAAACAGCTTTATACTACAAGCAACACGCTTGCGACCTCTTTGGATAAAGGTGCTGGTTATGATGCGGAAGGCAACTGGAAAACACCTAACTTTAAGGTCAAAACTGTTAACTCTGAAGGCAAGGAAGAAGATAAGAACTATACCAATGTAGCAGAAGCTTTTGAAAGTGTCGGTACTTCTTTTACAAATATTCAAAAACAAGTGACTGAACAGATTAATCATGTGATTAACAAAGTGGAAAGTGAGAATCTTGTACAGCAAGAGAAAGAAACAAATAATATTACCATTGGTGCTAAGAAAGAAGGCAATATTATCAATATCGCCAACAAGAATGATGAAGATCGGATACTTTCTGGTGTGAAAGCAGCAACAAAAGATAATGAAGCGGTTAACAAAGGTCAGCTTGATACAAGTATCAAAGATGCAAATAACGAAATAACGAATAAATTTAATGATTTTACCAAAAATATAACGAATATTACGCAACAAGTTAAAGGCGATGCTTTGCTATGGGATAAGGATGAAAAAGCGTTTATTGCTGATCATGGAGAGGGGAGTGCAAAAACAAAAAGTAAAATTACGCATCTTTTAGATGGTGCCATTTCTTCTGGTTCTACGGATGCGATTACGGGCAGTCAGCTTTATTCAATGGGGAGTGCGGTTTCTGCTTCTTTAGGCGGTGGAGCGAGTTATGAAGAGGGAAGCTGGGCCGCTCCAACTTTTACAGTGAACAAATTTGATATTAAAGGCAATGTAACGCAAGAAGATTATAAAACTGTTGCGGATGCTTTATCAGGTTTAAGTACTTCTCTCACGAATATTCATAATGAGATGAACAATGAAATTGCTCATGCAAAAGATGAGAATCTTGTACAGCAAGAGAAAGAAACAAATAATATTACCATTGGTGCTAAAAAAGAAGGCAATATTATCAATATTGCCAACAAGGATAAAGAGGATAGAACGCTTTCTGGTATCAAGGCAGCAACACAGGATAATGAAGCCATTAACAAAGCGCAGCTTGATAAGCTCGATAAGAAGATTGAGACTACGGACTCTTTTGCAGTTTTTTATGATAAACAGTCGGATGATACTGTTAATTATAAGAGTATCACTTTAGGTGGTACAAATAAAGAACCCGTTGCTTTGCATAATGTTGCCGATGGTAAACTTACACAAGAATCACATGATGCAATTAACGGAGGTCAAATTACAAAAATATTTCAGCAACTAGTGAAGTATTTTGGTGGCAATGCAGTCTTTAAAGAGGGTATTTTTACAGGACCAATTTATAAATTACTCAGTATTTCTGGAAATGGGGCGGTAGAACAAAAAGAGCATGATAATATTGTTTCAGCCTTTGATGGTCTCAATACCAACATAAAGAATGTCAACGAGCGTATTAAGGAAGTTTCGCAAGGCATTAGCGATGATTCTTTGTTATGGGATAAGAATAAAGAAGCCTTTGTTGCTCTTCATGGGGAGGGAGAAACAAGAACAAACAGCAAGATTACCTATTTGAAGGATGGTGATATTACAGCAAACTCCAGTGATGCGATAAATGGTTCTCAACTTTATTTTTTAAACGAGCAACTAGCGACCTATTTTGGTGGGGGGGCTGAATATAAAGAAGGCAAATGGACAGCTCCAAATTTTAAGATCAAGCAGTTTGGTGAAGATGGAAGCTCTGAAGAAAAGAGCTATAGCAATATTGCTGATGCGCTGAGTGGGGTTGGAAATTCTTTCACGAATATTCAGCATAAAATTACCCATGAGATTAGCAAAATAGCAAGCGAGAATCTTGTTAAGCAGGATGAAAAGACAAAGCGTATCACGATTGGTGGAGAGAAGGACGGGAGTGAAATTAGTATTGCAAATAGTGTGAATGGTGTGCGTAGCCTTTCTGGTGTAAAAGCAGGGCTTCTTACAGCAGAATCCACGGAAGCGATCAATGGTTCGCAGCTTTATTCGGTCATCAATGTACTTTCTAGATATTTTAGTGAGGATGCGGAATATAAGGATGGAAAGTGGCTCGCGCCAGGTTTTAAGGTTGCACAATTTACTGCTGATGGTGTGGTCAGTAAAAGGGAGAACTATACCAATGTTGCATCTGCATTTGAAGGTGTTAACGAAAGCATGATAAAAATCAACAATCGTATTCATGATGTTGAGCAGAGTATTTTCTCGAGTGGTCTAAATTGGAGCGAGACAGAGAAAGCTTTTGACGCGCGCCATAAAGGTCAAGACAGTAAGATTAAGCATGTAGCGGATGGTGAAGTATCAGAAGGCTCGAAAGAGGCTGTTAATGGTAGTCAACTTTGGCAAACGAATAAGAAAGTTGAAGCGGTTAAAAGTCATGTCAATAGGCTTGATAAGCAAGTAAAAGATATTGCTAGTGTGGCAGATATTGCTGTTAAGTATGATAAAGGGAATGATGGCAAGAAAAAAAATAAAGTGACATTAATTGGTATGAGTGAGAGTGATCCGGTATTGATAGACAATGTAGCGGATGGCCGTATTGAAAGTGGTTCAAAAGAAGCCGTTACAGGCGGTCAGTTATACGATTATACAGATCAGAAAATGAATCTTGTTCTTTCGAATGCAAAGAGATATACGGATGAGCGCTTTAACGATATTGTTAATAATACGGTCAATAATGCTGTTAATGAAACAAAATCTTATACAGATATAAAGTTTGAATCGTTAAGGTATGAAATTAAGAAGCTTCGCAAAGAATCCAAACAGGCAGCAGCGGTAGGTTTAGCGGTATCGAATTTGAGTTATGAAGATACACCAGGCTCTTTAAGTTTATCGATTGGGACAGGAGTATGGCGCAATCAATCCGCATTTGCGATTGGAGCGGGTTACATGTCTGAAAATGGGAAGATCCGATCGAATATATCAGCTACAAGCTCTGGTAGACATTGGGGCATAGGAGCAGGTTTAAGAGTGAAACTGAATTGAAAGAGAGGCGTTAAGTTTTTCGATGGGTTTTAAAATGCTATTTTCCTGTATGAAAAATTAAAAACATTTTATTTTTACAATACGCTTTATAACGCAACACAATTATTTATAAATTGAGTTATAAGTTCTCATTATTTTTCTAAGTATTTTACTTAAACTGTTGAAAAAAGATCACACAACTCTGTAAATATATCCAAATTGATAAAAAGTTTTATTTTTTTATTGCTATTTTATTATAGAGGGGATAGGGCTGCGTAAAGTATCTTAGTAAGACTCATTTTGATCAAAACACAATTCAAAAGGGAGGAAGAAAAGTGTATGAATATAAATACATCAAAAAATCGGATTTATACCACTACATTGCTTTCAATAAAATAACATCCTAGCTAAAAAAAATTCATTTTTTAAGGAAATTTAAAAGTTTTTAAATATTATATCTTTTATTTACTTAAACAAATAAATAAACAGCGCCCTTAACAAGAAAGATATATTAAAAACACTCATAAAAAAACTCCTGATAAAACCTTCATTAAGTAATCAGACAATTTAATAAGTAAAATGCTCTTAATATTTAAAAAACCAAAAATCTCCCTTCAAAGCTAGAGAGTAAACCGTAAACTTAAAATTTATTAGAATCTAAATGAGTCTTTTTTATGTCCATATAAACATATTTCAAAATTTTCGCATTTAGACGTTATTACAGAAAGTACACATAAAACACACACAAAGACTCAAAACGCCCTTATTTAAATATCCACACTCAATCTCCAATTTCATCTAAGTAAGTGGATAACAGTAAAATATGTCTTTTTTGTGTCTTGGGTGTGTTTTCATATTTTTTCATTGGAGAGTTTGTTATGAAAAAATTGCATGCCACACAAAGAGCGAGTCATTTGAAAGTTTCTCGTTTTTCTTTTGTTAGAGTTTTTTCATTAGCCGTGGCGGCTATATTTGTATCAAATATTTCGCCTGTTTATGCGAAAAGCTTTGATATAATAGCACAAGTTCTTCAAAGCATAGAGAAGGCAACAGCGGTTTATTCTCAAGGCAAAGGTAATCAGAACAGTTTTAACGGTTCTGTTTCATCCAAGGCAGGTTATTTAACGGCGCTAAATGCAGCGCTGGCAGCAAAAATAAATGCTTCTAGTGATTATGCAAATTTTTTAGACAATATGCTTTCTAGAAAAAGAAGGGGTGATTCTTTTGTCAATCTTTTGGCTAAAGAGGGCAATTCTATACAGAAAGCGAAGCAAAAAACATCGAATGCATTGGCTCAGAAAAATTTAGAGCTTTCTATTGATGATGATGATGAGAATGGCAAAGCAAGCCATCCAATACAAGTGAGTGCAAGGTCGTTTGCCAGCGCAAGAGCTGGGTCAAATGCTACGAATTTGGGGATAGGATCGAATGCAGCAGGGTTGGAAAGTGTTGCTATTGGTTTCAATACACAAGCAACAGGAAAATTTGCTGTCGCTATGGGTGATCAGGCAGTGGCAACACACGAAGATAGCATGGCTATAGGCCGTATGGCGCATGCATTGGGGAAAAGCAGTGTTGCATTAGGTTCTGAATATAATGAAAAGAGTCAACACGGGGCAAATGATTATACCACTGCTAAGGCTGATTATTCAACAGCTTTGGGGGCTGTTTCTAAGGCTTTGGAGTATGGTTCAACGGCCGTTGGTCATCGTGCAACTGCAACGGAAAAATGGGCTATTTCTATAGGGTTTTATTCAAGAGCAGAAGCAGATTACGCTATTGCTTTAGGTGCTAATTCTATAGCGAATGTTGCTGCTGGTGTTGCAGGTTATGCCCCTTCTTTGAAGGGGGCAGCGACAAGTACTAATTCTACATGGAAAAGCACTTACGGCGCTGTGAGTGTTGGTGATATTGCTAAGAATAGAACACGACAAATTGGAGGAGTTGCAGCAGGGAGTGCAGCTACTGATGCAGTGAATGTTGCGCAGTTAAAGTCATTACAAACCTATGTGGATAAGGGCTGGAAACTCTCTGTTGATGATAAAAATGCTAAGGTTGTGGGAATAGACGATACAGTAGATTTTTCAGCTGGAAGTAACAACCTTAATATTACCAAAGGCGCAGAAGACAATAAGGTAAAATTTGATTTAGCAAAAAAACTTACACTGGAAAGCGTAGCAGCAGGGCAGAACATTTTTGATGCCACAGGCTTTAAAATTGCGAATGGTCCACAAATGACCACTACTGGTATTAACGCAGGCAGTAAAAAGATTACAAATGTAGCAATGGGTACTGATGATAACGATGCTGTGAATGTTGCCCAGTTAAAAAATGCTGTATCTGCAGCGGCATCTACAGACGAATTTTCTGAATGGACTAACAACAGAGTAAGATTGGGTGTGCCTGATTTCTTTACCTCGAGAGGAAGTGTTGCGATAGGAGCAAACTGGAGCGAACTGAATAGTGCTGGTGCTGGTGCAGTCTACAAAGGTCCCATGACAAAATCCGATTTTGCCATAGCTATAGGGACAAACACTTCAGTTAAAAATAATTCTGAAGGTGGGATGGCTATTGGTTATTTTGCGACAGTGCACCCTAATGTTACGGGAGCTATTGCTTTAGGTGCTAACTCTAGTGCTAAAATTGGAGGGAATATTGCTGGTTATGATCCGAAGACAGGACAAGCCTCAGTATCAACAGGTATTGAATGGAGATCTAAGGAAGGTGCGTTGAGTATTGGTAACCCAGGATATTCTACACGGCAGATTGTAGGTGTAGCCGCCGGTACTCAAGATACTGATGCTGTAAATGTTGCACAGTTAAAAGTTTTAAGAGGACTGATTAGAAAACAAGGAAGTTGGGAGCTTTCTGTTGACAATGGGGGGAATACCGTTATTGGTAGTGGAGATGTCTTAGGATTGACAGCCGGTAGTGAAAATCTCAGCATTACAAACGACACTAAAAAGAAGAAGGTTACATTTGATTTAGCAAAGAACCTTACGCTGGAAAGCATAAAAGCAGGGGATAATACTTTAGATGCCACAGGCTTGAAAATTGCGAATGGTCCACAAATCACGGTTGAGGGTATTGATGCAGGCAGTAAAAAGATTACAAATGTAGCAGATGGTACAGATGCGGCAGACGCTGTGAATTTTGGACAATTAAACAAAGCCAAGCAAGAAGTCCAAGAACAAATCGAAAAGCAAGTTGCATCTAATAGTTTTGTTAAACAAGATCCTGAAACGAAACATATTACCATTGGTAAGGAAACAGATGGTGATAAAATTGATATTACCAATAAAGATGGTGAGGCACGAACTTTTTCTGGTGTGAAAGCTGGTACAGGAGAAACGGATGCAGTGAATTTTTCACAGTTGAAGGAAGTCAAGCAAGAGATCAAAGACACAGTAAATGATGTTCAAGAGCAAATAGCTGCCAATAGCTTTGTTAAGCAAGATGCTGATACGCAACACATCACCATTGGTAAGGATACCGGTGGTGATAAAATTGATATTACCAATAATAACAAAGAGACACGTACGCTTACGGGTATAAAGAATGGTGACATCTCAAAAGATTCAAAAGAAGCTGTCACTGGTTCACAGCTGTTTGAAACAAATCAAAATGTAAATACTGTTTCCAGTAATCTCCAAACTGCTGCCACAGATATAGCCAAGTCCTTTGGTGGTGGCGCTGGATATAAAGATGGCAAATGGACCGATCCAACTTTTACAGTGAAAACTGTTACCGATGAAGGCAACGAAGAGAATGCAACTTATCATAACGTAGCTGAAGCTTTAACAGGGGTTGGAACGTCTATCACGAATGTTAAAAATGAGATTACCAAAGAGGTTAATAATACGATTAACACTGTTAAAGGCGATTCCTTATTGTGGAGCGAAACTGATAAAGCTTTTAGTGCTCAGCATGAGAATGAGGGCGCAAAAGCCAATAGCAAGATTACACATCTTTTGGATGGTAATATTGCGTCTGGTTCAACAGATGCCATTACGGGTAATCAACTTCATTCTTTAGGTGATAAGGTTGCGACCTATTTTGGTGGTAATGCTCGTTATGAAAATGGCGCATGGACCGATCCAACCTTTAAAATTAAACGCGTTAAAGCTGATGGTACAGAAGATGAACAAAGTTATACAAGTGTAGCCGCAGCTTTTGAAGGTGTTGGTACTGCTTTCACGAATATAAAAAATGAAATGACCAACCAGATTAATAATGCGATTACCAATGTACAAGGTGATAGCCTTATTAAGAAAGACCCAAAGACAAATTACATCACGATTGGTAAAGAAGTAGCAGGTGATGAAATCGATATTGCCAACAACAAGAATGAGGCACGAATCCTTTCCGGTGTTGCAGCTGGTACTAGAAGCACCGACGCTGTAAATTTTGCACAGCTAAAAGAAGTGACCAAAGGGTGGAAAATTGACACGAGTAGAATGGATTTTGAAGATCCTATAGCTGATGGTACTGGTTCAGTTGCTATAGGTTCTACGGCATCTTCACTTGCTTCCTTTTCTGTGACTTTAGGGTTAAAATCACGAGCAACGGTAGAAGATGGCGTTGCTATAGGATCACATTCTGTAGCGGATGTTAGTCCTGGTATTGGTAGTTATGATCCTTTGACAGGTGGACGATCACACAGTGTAAGTCCTGAGTGGTTTAGTAGATTCGGTGCCGTTAGTGTTGGTGATATTGCTAATAGGGCTTCACGGCAAATTACAGGGGTAGCAGCGGGTCTTCAAGATAGTGATGCGGTGAATGTTGCGCAGTTGAAGTCCTTACGGGATTACGTAAATCAAGGTTGGAAACTCTCTGTTGATGGTAAAAATGCTCAAACTGTAGGGATAAAAGATACAGTAGATTTTACAGCTGGAAGTAACAACCTTACCATTACCAAAGGCGAAGACGACAATAATGTAAAATTTGATCTCGCAAAGAGCCTTACACTGGAAAGCGTAACAGCAGGGCAGAATGTTTTTGATGCCACAGGCTTGAAAATTGCGGGTGGTCCACAAATCACGACTGAGGGCATTGATGCAGGCAGTAAAAAGATCACAGGAGTAGCAGAGGGGACTGATGAGACTGATGCTGTGAATCTTGGACAATTGAATAAAACCAAGCAAGAAGTCGAAAAGCAAGTCGCGGCGAGTAGCTTTGTAAAACAAGATCCTGAAACAAAACGTATTACCATTGGTAAAGAAGTAGCAGGTGATGAAATCAATATTGCCAACAACATGAATGAGGCACGTAGGCTTTCCGGTGTTAAGGAAGCTGTAAATGATAATGAAGCTGTTAACAAAGCTCAGCTTGATACAAACATCAAGAAAGTTGAGGAGAAATTAGCAGAGGCAGTTGGTAATGTGACACAACAAGTTCAGGGTGATGCCTTATTATGGAGCAATACTGATAATGCATTTGTAGCAGATCATAAGAAGGATGGAGAAAAAACAAAGAGTAAGATTACGCATCTTTTGGATGGTGATATTGCTTCTGGTTCTACAGATGCAGTCACGGGTGGACAACTCTATTCGATGAATGAGCATCTTGCGAGCTATTTAGGTGGTGGCGCCGGCTATGATACGGAAGGCAAATGGAAAGCGCCTAACTTTAAGGTTAATACAGTTAACGCTGATGGTA
>NZ_LR607221.1:0-20913 GCF_902162175.1 Bartonella saheliensis | reverse complement strand
TGGCAATTGTTTATAAAAAATGGTCAATTTAAATACGTATAAAAGTGTGGATTCTTAAGTGGATTCATATAAAATAATTTCACATAAATTACTGAATTTGTTGTATTTTTATGCAATAAATGTTTCCGGGATCTGGAAGTGCTGAAACCGAGTCAGCCTCTTGCTTTTAGTGCGTAAGATGCACTTGGACATGACAAGAGTCCCGGAAGTTTCACAATATTTACAAAGTAGGATTTAATGTTTGAATTTGGACCGCCCCCTGACTGCCGTGTATACTGATCAAACCTTAGGGCAATAGCTTTCAATCGTCAATTGAAATTACAACCCGTTTTCCTTGTTGGTTTTTTCAAGTTTTGATGTCATCAAGGCATCCACAATAGATAAAAATATCGTTTGAGATATTTTGAAAAGTTGTAAAGTTAAATTGTAAAATTCTTTTTTTCAAGACACTAAGATATCATCTTGATAGAAGCTTGATAACAGTGGGCTTTTGAAAGAAAATTACCTGAAGAGTATTTATTTTTTATGGATTGCTTTTTCATTGTTTTGCAAAGGGCGTGCTTCTGAAGTCAGCATAATGGGAACGCCATCACGAATAGGATAGGCAAGTTTGGCTTTGAGAGAAATAAGCTCTTGTGTTTTTCGGTTGAAAGAAAGTGTGCCTCTCGTCATCGGGCAGACAAGTAATTCGAGCATTTTAGGATCTGTGGTCATTTTTTTCATGTTTTTACGTTCATTAGTTTAAACGATAATCTGTTCCTGTTTGTTTCATAAGGGAGCGTTCTGTTAATGCGAGAAGCGTTTGGGCACGGCTTTTGATATCTGGCGCTTCAAGCAGAGCTTGTTTTTCTGCTGGTGTGAAGGGAATAAGCGCTGAAAAAGCATTCACTAATATCGGTGTAGGAGCCTCTATGATACTGCTCCAATTATATTCCATTTCATGAATGGTCAGATATTTCTCAACAACGTCAAGTAAGCTTTCTCGATGAATGCTTTCTTCAATATCGAGTTCTTGTAAATCTTTTATATTTGATTGGATGAGAGCTGTTCGATAGGACTTTGTATTTGTCAATTCTTGTTCTAAGGTAAAACGGCAAACACCTTGTAAGATAATGAACAGTTGTCCATTACCGGTTTCACTGTAGTTTGTAATGCGTCCTATACAACCTGTTTTATAAAGTTGTGTAGAAAAGCGGTCCGTATCCGATGAAAGGGGTTGAATAATGCCCAAGAGACGATCGGATACCATAACATTTTCAATCATTTCAAGCGATTCTGGTTCAAAAATGTTGAGGGATAAAAAACCACCGGGCAGTAAGAGCGCACCTTCTAAAGGAAAAAGAGCAATTTGCTTTGGAAGATCATTTTCGCAATTGTAGGAGATATTACCAGCTTTCATGAGTATGTTGTGACCTTTATTCGGTAATTTTAACCTGTCAATCATTGCATTTTATGACACTTCTAAGATTAAGCAGAAAATCCACTTCTTGTGCTAAAATCAACCTTATAAAATACTTGAAGTCCTTATTCTTAATTCTTAAAAGAATATAAAGCCTTACTCTTAAGGTTAAATTGCGCAAGAAAGAATATTGCTTTGTGATCTTTTTAGTGTGTGACCTTTTGCATGATTTTCAAGGGGTGTTTTTGTCTATAACTTTTGATTTTTGTCTTAAATTTCCTAAAACGTGTTTCTTACAATTTTTGTAAGCTTCAAAAGGAGACTATTATAAATCTTTTAAAGGAGCTTATGCAAGTTTTAAAATAAGAGTATGTTTATCACTTTACTAATGACAGTGCGATAAAGATAGGTTATAGATTAAAACATGCTGGAAAGAGCGTTATCGTTTCTTTCATTCTTTTGCGGGAGAGTGCAGATTGCAAGTTTTCGCAGTGCCGCCGAAGGGGAAATAGCCCATAATCTCTCAGGCTTTAAGGACCGTAAAAGGAGCAAGGCAGATCTGGAAAGTCGGGAGAGCCCGCGCCGAAGGTGTAAGCGAAAGTCTTTTCGCGAGTCTCTCAGGTTGATGACAGAGGGGTGCAGAGACGGCCATATTGTATGGGCGTTAGCGCAGCTTTGGAGTTATTATGGGCACACAACAAGAAACATCTTTTTTAAAAACACTTCCTTTATATGATCTACATCAAAAAGCAGGAGCAAAATTTGGTGCTTTTGCGGGGTGGAATATGCCTTTAACTTACCCTCTTGGCGTTTTGAAAGAGCATCTTCATACCCGCTCACATGCAGGACTTTTTGATATTTCTCATATGAAATTGATTGCCGTTGAAGGGGTACAAGCCGTAGAATTTTTATCCTATGCTTTTCCTATTGATGCAGCAGCTTTGAAGATTGGACACTCACGGTATAATTATTTGCTAAATGAGCAGGCTGGTATTCTTGATGATCTGATTATTACTCGCTTGGAAGAGAATCGTTTTATGTTAGTTGCCAATGCTGGGAATGCACAGGCTGATTTTGAAGAACTGAAAAGGCGTGCTGTTGATTTTGAGTGTCAAGTGATTGCCCTTGAAAGGGTATTGCTTGCTCTTCAAGGACCTGAAGCCGCAGCTGTTCTGGCTGATGCCGATTTACCAGGGAATGAATTGTTTTTTATGCAGGGATTCGAACCACAACAAGATTGGTTTATAACGCGTTCTGGCTATACGGGAGAGGATGGTTTTGAAATTGCTTTGCCCATAGGGCATGCGCATATGTTGGCTGAAAAATTGTTGAGTGATTCGCGTGTTGAGTGGATTGGGCTTGCCGCACGCGATAGCTTGCGGTTGGAAGCAGGATTGTGTTTGCATGGAAATGATATTACCCCTGAGACGACGCCTATTGATGCGGCTCTAACATGGGCTGTTCCTAAAAGTGTTCGAGAAAAAGCACAATTTTACGGCGCAAAGGCTTTTCTTGAAGCGCTGCAAAAAGGAGCTGATCGCTGTCGTGTTGGATTAAAACCGCAAACGCGCCAACCTATTCGTGCCGGTGCGGTGCTTCTCGATGATCAAGGCAACGAGATTGGCGTGGTAACATCAGGCGGTTTTGGCCCTTCGTTTGATGGTCCTGTCGCGATGGGGTATGTTCCTGTCGCGTGTAAAGTTGAAGGAACAGAAGTCTTTACAGAACTGCGAGGAAAAAAGATTACACTCTCAGTGCATTCTCTCCCCTTTGTTGAACAACGTTATTTAAAAGGATGATTTTTTTTATGTCTAAAACTTATTTTACACAAGACCACGAATGGCTTAGTGTTGAAGGAAAAATGGTGACTGTTGGGGTTACACATTATGCGCAAGAACAATTAGGCGATTTGGTTTTTGTTGATTTACCACAAAGTGGGACAAAACTTTCCAAAGGAGAGGCAGCGGCTGTTGTGGAATCCGTTAAAGCAGCTTCAGATGTTTATTCTCCTCTTGATGGTGAAGTGGTCGAAATCAATGAAGCACTGGCTGATAATCCGGAACTGGTCAATCAGAAAGCCGAAACAGAAGGCTGGTTATGGAAAATGACATTGCAGGATGAAACACAACTGGAAGGGTTGTTGGATGAAGATGCTTATAAGGATCTGATTGGATGAGTGCCATGATCGAGCGTTCTTTTTCTTCTCGACATATTGGGCTGCGTCCTGATGAAACACAAAAAATGCTTGATTTTTTAGAGCTCGATAGTGTGGATACACTCATTTCTCAAGCGGTTCCTAATTCTATTTATTTGGGACGTTCACTGAACCTTCCCAAGGCTGCGAGTGAGAGCCAAGCATTGGAAGAACTCTCCAAAATGATGGAGCGTAATTGTGTGCATAAAAGTTTTATTGGGCAAGGGTATCATGGAACATTTGTGCCTCCGGTTATTTTACGAAACTTGTTTGAAAATCCAGCTTGGTATACCGCTTATACGCCGTATCAAGCAGAAATTAGCCAAGGTCGTTTAGAACTTCTGTTTTATTTTCAGACATTGATTAGTGAACTGACAGGTTTGCCTGTTGCTGCTGCTTCTCTTCTTGATGAAGCAACCGCTTTAGCGGAAGCTAGTGCTCTTGCGTTTCGTTTTGCGCGGGGGAAAAAAACAAAAATTTCTCTTCAGAGTCTTTTACATCCTCAGACTTTGAGTGTTGTGCAAACGCGTGCTGAAACACAAGGCATTCGGGTTAGCTTTGAGAAAGAAATTTGTTCTGATACAGCGGCAATTGTTCTCTCTTGGCCTGATACAAAAGGTTCTTTTCATGATTATAGTGAGGTCATAAAAGAGGCAAAAGAAAAAGGAGCGCTGGTTATCGTTGTGGCTGATCCTTTAGCGCTTACACTTATGGAAGCACCAGCAAAATGGGGCGCTGATATTGTTGTCGGTTCGATGCAGCGTTATGGTGTTCCGATGGGATTTGGTGGTCCCCATGCTGGCTACCTTGCGGTGAGTAATGCACTCACACGCCTTATTCCAGGGCGTATAGTGGGCCAATCCGTTGATACAAAAGGGCGCGTTGGTTTCCGTTTAGCTTTGCAAACACGTGAACAACATATTCGGCGTGATAAAGCGACGTCAAATATTTGTACGGCTCAGGCTTTGTTGGCTAATATGGCAACAGCTTATGCTGTTTGGCATGGGCCAAAAGGCTTACAAGAAATTGCGCAGCGGATTCATCATTTAACATGTCGTTTTGTTGCTGGTTTAGAGGCTGCTGGTGTTTCTTGTGAAGGTGAATCTTTTTTTGATTGTGTTAGCATTGTTGTGAAGGGAAAAGCGCGAGAAATTGCGCATAAAGCTAAGATGAGTGGGCGTCTTATTCGTGTTCTTGATGATGATACCATTGCAATCAATTTTGATGAATTGTCGACAGAAGAAGATGCTGCTGCTCTAGCACAGCTTTTGGGGGCGCAACTCGTTGATCAGGCGTCTCCAAGACTCTTTGGTCAAAGGCGGGATGCTGCTGCTTTTCTTTCTCAACCCTTTTTTCATGCAGTTCATTCAGAGACAGATATGATGCGCTTTTTGCGTCGTTTAGCGGATAAGGATTTGGCACTCGATCGGGCGATGATCCCTCTTGGTTCTTGTACAATGAAGCTGAATGCAGCAGCTGAATTGATGCCTGTAAGTTGGGCGAGCATGGCCAATATACACCCTTTTGTTTCACAAGAGGATGCGGCGGGTTATTTAGAGATGATCAATCAGTTAAATGCGTGGTTGTGTGAAATTACAGGATTTGCGCAAGTTTCTTTTCAGCCAAATTCTGGTGCTCAAGGTGAATATGCGGGGCTTTTGGCAATCCGCCGCTATTACCACTCACGGGGAGAACAGAAACGGACAGTTTGTCTTATTCCGGCCTCTGCACATGGGACCAATCCAGCTTCGGCGCATATGGCGGGCATGGAAGTTGTCGTGGTAAAATGTTTAAGCGATGGCGATGTTGATGTGGATGATCTTAAAATGAAAGCGCAATTGCATAAGGATAAATTGGCTGCTCTCATGATTACTTATCCTTCAACCCATGGGGTTTATGAGGAAAACATTAAGGAAATTTGTTCTATTATTCATGAAAATGGCGGACAAGTTTATTTTGATGGCGCTAATCTCAATGCACTTGTGGGGCTTGCACGTCCTGCAGATATTGGTGCTGATGTGTGTCATATGAATCTGCATAAAACATTTGCCATTCCTCATGGAGGTGGTGGTCCTGGGGTGGGACCAATTGGGGTTGCAGCGCATCTCAAACCATTTTTACCAGGGCATGAACAAGATGGCACAACCCACGCGGTTTCAGCAGCGCCTTATGGAAGCGCATCTATTCTTGCAATTACCTGGATGTATATTCGAATGATGGGCGCTGATGGCTTAAAATATGCAACACAAATAGCTATTTTAAATGCTAATTATATTGCTGCACGTCTTTCATCTGCTTATTCTATTCTTTATCGAGGAAAACATGGACGTGTTGCCCATGAATGTATTGTGGATACACGCGTCTTGAAAGATCAGTATGGGGTGAGTGTTGATGATATTGCAAAGCGTCTCATTGATTATGGATTCCATGCGCCCACAATGTCGTTTCCTGTTCCCGGAACTTTGATGATTGAGCCAACAGAATCAGAACCAAAAGCAGAGATTGATCGTTTTTGTGATGCATTACTCTCGATTGCTGAAGAAGCAAAGAAAGTTGGGAATGGGGTCTGGCCAAAAGACAATAATCCATTGGTGAATGCCCCTCATACAGTTGCAGATACTTTAGATGATGCTTGGGCGAGACCCTATTCGCGACAAGAAGCTGCTTTTCCCAATAGTTCCCTTGATCCAGCCAACAAATATTGGGCTCCTGTATCGCGGATTGATAATGTTGCGGGAGATAGAATGCTTATTTGTTCGTGTCCACCCTTGGGAAATACTTATTAAATAAAAATATGTATTTAATTTGTTTATTTGCATAAAGCCCACACCTCTTGTGTGGGCTTTATGCTTATTGAGTCATGCTCCTATGGTGTTATCTGTTTTTACAACATGGGAAAAATCGAAAGAGTCGACAAAAAAGCTGTACTTTTTAGGCGATAGGCATGTTCTCCTTTTTTCTCTATCATATTTCAGTTGATTAGGCCTATTGCTTATTTCTAAGCCAGAAAATCTACATAAACGAGAGCAAAATCTATGGGATAGGGTTTATAGTCTGTTCCATGGGGTATGACAGTTACTCTCACTAAGGTGACAATGATCAGTGTTAGAAGGAATAAATTTACTTTTAATGCTTCTAATCATAAAGGCACTCGAAACTTTTTTGTCATATCTCGTCAACCTTTCAGATTTTCGAGCCAAGAATTGTCTAAATATTTTTCTTCTATCGGCTCTTTATGAAGATGACGCAAAAAATCTAGATGAACACCATTCTGAGTGTAAACGCAAAGTCAAATGGTGTCATGGTCGCTTGTTAGAGAGCCTTTTATAAAAAGACAGTACATTTCTCCAGTTTATTGCAGATCAGTTTTTGACTTTATGGTATTATTTTTTAAAGAGTGCGTGTGCTTTCGCTGTTGCCTATCAATCAATACCCAAACCTAACACAGCAGCATATTTGAGCTAGAAATTGAAGTGAAAAAGAGCTTTGTGAGCAGTTTCAGCTTTTTCATGCCTGTATGTCATATGAGGGCGCAAGGGAATTGCGTATCTGTGCTGGGGTAATCTTTAAAATTGAAAAACAATCTCATTTTGGAAAAATGTAAAAGCTGTAAAGATGAAAATCAACTCTCAGTTTGTCATTTCCTTTTAATTCAACAGTATGGATTTCAAAAGCATCTAAAGCCATATTTTTAAGAATGGAGATTAGATATTGCCTCATATTCTTGGTTTATTGTGTTCTTTAATAGGGGCATGACCTTCATGTAAAATAGAATACCCCAAACAGAATATACTTGGGGTGTTAATTCAGCTGTTTGTTTTCAAGAGACATTTCTCTTCCAATCCTATTTCGCGACGGTGCTCGTGAATGGATAATGATAAATCTATTAAGCATTCCCATTTTTCCGCTTTATAAAGGAGTAAATTGGCGCTATCATACACTTTATCATTACATACTTTTCTTGCACTTAAATAATATAAGCCCTTGGACTTGAGAGGGGTCATAAGAGGTCTTATTCTTAATTGTAAATTATTTTTATCTATACGCTAGCCCTGCTTGTGGTATGCAAAAGAACAAATTTGATTGCTTCACGATGAACAAAGCTAGAAATAAAAGAAACTTACGAGGTTGGTTGTCTTGTTCGATATGGAGAGAATAACTAATTTGACATTAATTTTAAAAAGTTAGCGATAGATTCTTTAGACTCTTTCTCGTTCATTTATGTGAAAAAAAGTTTAATTTTTGTGTTTTGGATAACGTTCACTTTTATAAAACAGCCCATCGAGTTGTCTATTTTGAGGCTTTTGTGAATAGACGGTGTCTTACGACCATGCTATGTGATTGATTGTTGTAAAATCTTTCATAAAAGCTCTCTTATTTTCTAAGATAATGATTTGTACTGATTTATTTATTTAAAGAACCTTTAGGTGTAAATATATTTATAGCGTGATCCAAGAGATGTTAGAATTTCATTGGGAAGGGTGTTGGCATCTAAAGATACTTTTTCAAGTGTTTGATGAGGACCAATCAGTTCTACCCAGTCACCTGTTTGAGGTTTTTGATTAAGATCAGTTGTATCTACAATAATGGAATCCATAGAAACGCGACCAACTATAGGAAGTTTTTGCCCATTGAAATAAACAGCTCCTTTATTCGAAAGAGTACGGAGCCAGCCGTCTGCATAGCCAATAGAAATGGTTGCAAGAGTGCTTGGTCTGTTGGTTATAAAGCTTTCTCCATAACCAACAGGTGCTTTTGCACCAACAACACGGTTTTGAATGACTTGGGCTTCAAGTTTTAAAACAGGTTTTAGAAGGGATGGGTGTCTTCCTGAAGGATCGATTCCATAAAGTGCAATACCGGGGCGAACGAGGTCAAAATAAAAATCTGATCCTAAAAAAATACCTCCAGAATTTGCAAAAGAAACTTTACAAGAGGGAAGTTGTGCAAGGGCTGTTTTGAAAGAAGTTAATTGGGTATAATTTGATGGGTGAGTATCATCTTCTCCATTAGCAAGGTGACTGAGAATATATTTTATGTCTGCGGTTTCAAAAATTGTAGGGCATTTAATGAGTTTTTGTAATTCTTTTTGATCAAGTCCTAATCGGTTCATATGAGTGTCGATTTGAACAATTGCTGGAAATTTTTTATCCTTTTTTTGACAAATATTTTGCCAAACTTCAATGGCATCCCAAGAGTTTAGAACAGGAACAATACCAGATTGTGCGACAAACTCTTCTGCTAAATGTGGAAGTCCATTTAGAAGAGCAATCGTGACATCTGATGGTAAAATGCTCTTTAAGTGTAATGCTTCTCTGATTTGAGCGACAAAAAAAGTACGACAACCCGCTTGATAAAGAGCAGGAGCAATTTTGTGAGCACCTAGCCCATAGGCATTTGCTTTGACAACTGCTGAACATTGTGTTGGCGCTACACGTTTGGCTAAAGTGATATAATTGGCTACAATGGCACTGACATCAATGGTTGCGACGGCTGTATAAAGGTGTGTGTTTATTTCATCATTAATGGATTTGTTCATTTTAAAATCTTATCTTTGTTTGTACGTACGGCTTTTTCTTTGGTTATTTTACAGAAGCTCCTTATGATAAAAGAAAAAGATATTGTCTGTGACAGTTAAAATTATAGGTCTTCTATATTGAATTATGCACCATGAAAGTTGTTTTTTATGTAAAATGGTACTCTGAATATAAGAGATATTTTAGTTTTATTTGTGTTATGAGCAACACGGTGCCTTCTGATAATTTGCAAAACATAGGCTTTTATTTTTTACTTATTTTCTCTTGTTGAGGCATATTAAAAAAATAAAGATAACTTATTGTATTGTATCATTTTGAATAATGCAATGTTATGCTACTGTTGCAGGTAAAGCGGTTTTTCTTAAAACAAGCATGATCTGCTTATTCAGAGAATATAAAATGATAAATTATTCACTCTCAAGCAATAACTTATAAGTTTTGTATCACGATGAGGGAGTGATTATTCATCCACACAGTATTAGGTGCTATTTTATGCACTTAAAATTACTTTTGTCAAATGGTGAAGAGTGTGTAGACAATCGCTGATACATTAAAAGCTGTTGATTTGGATATTCTTTGTTTGCAAGGTTTGCAAGATAGATTAGGTATTCCATATTACTTCCTATTTTTGGGCTGATTTTGAGTTAAATCATTTTAGTGGTTATAGAGCGTATTAGACTCATTTATTTATGGAAAAAGAAGTGTAAAAAAGGTCAAAAACAATGGATGTAATGTTGGATTTTTGGGGGGAGAGGTGTGCGGTTATCGTTCAATTAACAAAAGTTTTAATTCTTTTATTTTAAGATGTTTGGTCATAAATTTTGTAAAGTGAAAGAATGTTATAGCGTTATAATGGACAAATAGCATGATGTATTACAGTAGCATGACGTGTTAAAGGGTGCTGTAATTGTTTAAGCTTCAATTTTTTTAAAGTGTGATTTATATGTATTTTTTTCATTCGATTAATTTTGACATAAAAGTGTTAATCCTAAGGCTTTTGTTTTAAGAAAATTGTTGGCAGATGGGTATGCAAGTACTATATCACGTCAAGGATTCGAAATTTAACGTTCAATAAAGATATGGGGAAGAGTATGAATACGTCTGCTACCAGTGTTCCATCAAACAGCGGCAGCGTTGCTTCAGATTTTCCGATTCCTGAGAATGTATTCGCTCTTACTGTTCAAGAAGTTTATCATTATACGGATCGTTTGTTTAAATTCCGCTTAAATCGTCCGGAGAGTTTTCGTTTTCGTTCGGGTGAATTTGTTATGATCGGTTTGCCAAATGCAAAAAAGCCGATTTATCGCGCTTATTCGATTGCAAGTCCCTTTTGGGATGAACAGCTTGAGTTTTTTTCGATAAAAGTTCCAGGAGGGCCATTAACCGAGCACCTACAAAAAATTAAAATTGGTGATACAGTGCTTATGCGTAAAAAACCTACAGGAACGCTGGTTCTTGATGCTCTTATTCCTGGAAAACGTCTTTATCTTCTTTCAACTGGTACGGGGATTGCTCCTTTTGCAAGCCTTATTCGTGATCCTGATACTTATGAAAAATTTTCAGAAGTTATTCTTATTCAAACAACACGTGAAAAGAATGAGTTGACTTATGCAAAAGATCTTGTTTGCTCTTTGCAACAAGATCCGCTGATTGGGGGATATGCACAACAGTTAAAATTTTATCCTATGACTACGCGTGAACCTTCTGAGCATATGGGGCGCATTACAACTGTTATGGAGAGTGGTGCTTTTTTTGAAACGACTGGTTTACCGAAAATTTCTCCTGATGAAGATAGGGTGATGATTTGTGGCTCTATGGCAATGTTAAAAGATTGCGCAAGGATGTGTGAAGGTTTTGGTCTTGTTGAAGGGGCGAATAATGCCCCCGCGACTTATGTTGTAGAGCGCGCTTTTGTAGGGTAATAGTTGGGTCTGCTGCTCCTTTTACAAGCCTTATTCGTGATCCTGAACTTTTTAAAAGATTTTCAGAAGTTATTCTTATTCAAACAACACGTGAAAAGAATGCGTTGACTTATGCAAAAGATCTTGTTTGCTCTTTGCAATAAGATCCGCTGATTGGGGCATATGCACAACAGTTGAAATTTTATCCTATGACTACGCATGAACCTTCTGAGCATATGGGGCGCATTACAACTGTTATGGAGAGTGGTGTTTTTTTTTAAAACGACTGGTTTACCGAAAATTTCTCCTGATGAAGACCCTGTGATGATTTGTGGCTCTATGGCAATGTTAAAAGATTGCGCAAGGATGTGTGAAGGTTTTGGTCTTGTTGAAGGGGCGAATAATGCCCCCGCATCTTCATGTTGTAGAGCGCGCTTTTGTAGGGTGAGAGAGCAGTTGTGATGCAGTATGCGCTAACGCACGAATTGAATCCCAATCCTTTATAGCAATGAGCTGTTGGGGCGCTACCCAAGAACCGCCAATGCAGAAGACGTTAGGAAGTTGAAGCCATTGTGTTGCACTTGTTTGTGTTATACCGCCTGTAGGACAAAAGAAGATTTCAGAGAAAGGAGAGGCTAATGCTTGGATGAAGGTAAGACCTCCAGCAGCTTTAGCAGGAAAAAATTTAAGATATGAATAGCCTTTGTCTAATGCTTGCATGAGTTCACTTGGGGTCATTGCACCAGGAAGAAGGGGAATTTCACTATTTTTTGCACAATTGATTAATTCGTTGGATAATCCAGGGCTTACGATAAATCTTGCTCCAGCTTGTTCGGCTTGTTCGTAGTGTGTTGTGTTAAGAACTGTTCCGGCTCCAACAATTGCTTCAGGAACTTCTTGTGTAATTGTTTTAATTGCTTGGAGAGCGTTTGGTGTTCGCAAAGTGATCTCAATTGTTTTTAATCCGCCTTTGACAAGAGCACGTGCTAAGGGTACAGCACTTTGTATATTGTCAATGAGCAAAATAGGTATAACAGTTTGTCCTTGGAGATATAATAAAAGGGTTTCTCTTTTTTGGCACATGATATTTTTCTTTTTGGATATGGTATTGTTTATATCGTTTGATTAAGCACAATATGTTAAAGAGTATATGAATAGATCTTGAAATTGAATGAAACGCACGTTATGGCAAAACACATGGAAAAGAATTTTAAAGTTGCTGCACTTTATTGCTTTGCAGATTTGAAGCATTATCGTCAATTACAAAAGCCTTTGCAGGATTTATGTCAAGCAAAGGATATCAAAGGGACTCTCCTTTTAGCACAAGAGGGAATTAATGGAACTGTTGCAGGTTCTTGTGAAGCAATTGAGGCATTGGTCGATTTTATTATGACTGAGCCAGCGTTTCAAACGCCGGAGATTAAATATTCATGGGCATCAAAAATGCCTTTTCATCGCATGAAAGTGCGGTTGAAAAAAGAAATTGTGACAATGGGGGTTGAAGGGGTTGATCCGCTAAAAGTCGTTGGGACTTATGTGGAGCCTGAAGATTGGAATGCTCTTATTCAAGATGAAGAGACAATTTTGATCGATACCCGTAATGATTATGAATATGCAATTGGGAGTTTTCAAGGAGCGATTGATCCAAAGATTAAAACATTTCGCGAATTTCCTGAATGGGTGCGTCAACATGAAGCTGATTTGAAGAAAAAAAAGAAAATTGCTATGTTTTGTACAGGCGGTATTCGTTGTGAAAAATCAACAGCGTATGTTCGTGAACTTGGTTATGAGCAAGTGTACCATTTAAAAGGAGGAATTCTGAAATATTTGGAAAAGGTTCCAAAAGAGGAAAGTTTATGGTGGGGAGAATGCTTTGTTTTTGATGAGCGGGTTTCTGTTCAACATGGTCTTGAAGAATGTGGACGCGAACTCTGTCGTGCGTGTCGTTCTCCTTTGAATGCTGAAAGCAAATTATCGCCTCATTATGAGGAAGGTGTCTCTTGTGAGGCTTGTTATAATACGCGTAGTGAAGCGGATAGAGAGCGTTTTCGTGAGCGCCATAGGCAATTCCAGTTGTTGAAGTTACGCGCAATTGATGATCATCAAGGGATATAAGGATATCATCGTGTAGGGATTTAAATTTTAGTGTTTTTTTCTTAAATTTAAGAGAGAAGTGTCTTTAATCTTAGTAGAAAATTATAAGACCGGATGTTATTCGGTCTTTTTATTTATAATAATTTATTGTTTTTATCTTGAATAAGAGATCTGAATATTGTGAGGGCTTTCTCATTCCAAATCTGCTTCTATGTTGAATCAATTAAAATCCATGTCATTTTATCCATTACAAGAAATAAAAGTTCTGTAGAGCAAAATGCTACAAGAAAGACATGCCTCTTATAAATAAGAGTTGTCGCACGTTGGTTCAGTGAATTTTACATGATCTCTTTCTTTAAAAATGTCGTGAAATGGACGTTGAAAGTACGGATGTTTTTTTAGGATATCAATAAGCAAGATAAGGGGTGTTGGGGAAAGGATATATCATTATCTTTAAAGATGCTGCTGCTTCAGCCCAGATATCTCCAGATTTCAGCGTTGGGCTTCTTTGCATTTAAAAGGATTTAATAAGAGGTATTTTATCATTGTTTTGAGTGTTTTGTAGCTACACACTGTTTTGTGCAAAAGACATGGGTTTTGATTATTTCATTGTAAGAGAGGGGGAAATAAAAGCATTTCATGATTGGATTCTTGATCTAAGGTTAGAACAATAAAGTATCAATGATTAAATTAATATGTTGAGTGCGATATATTGCGTTGTTTTCTATGAATGATGTTGGAAAAATGGAATAGGGAAGCTGAATAAGAGGCGCTTTTAAAGCAAAATTGTGATTTTTGTTGTAGGGATTGTGTAGGGGGAGTGATCTCATGAAAGTGGGGGGATGGCTTTGTCTGGTGGCAGAGAGTGTTGCTTTTTAGCATCATGTTTTCTTTAATAATTAAAAAATGTTTAAAATTAAAAAAATGATTGAAATGAGAAAGGATTCGTTTTATAGAACTTCTTGCCCAAAGTCGCACGTGCCTGTGGGTGTCCGCTGGTTCTCAAATGGTGAGGTCAACCGGTACGGTACCTGGAACTAACCGCTCCAGTCATTCTTACAGCCAATTGCAAGAATGAGGACATCTTGAAGCAACGACGGTGCGGGCCTTTCTGGTGTCTTCCAGCTGTCCAAATGCTGGGATAACTATAGAGGCACACCTCATTGCCTTCAGTGCGGAAGTGGTTTTCTCAACTCCAATCAAAAAGGCAGATAAAGTAGGATAACGCAGTTTCTGCGCTGTTCTTTCATTGTATGCAAATTGGTTTCTTCCTGATTATAAAAATAATTGGGGTGCTGGTAGAGGCTACGCGTATTTTGTCCTTTGGCTATTGGCGGCTCTGTGCTGCCCAAGCATAGAGAAGGGATTTTATTCCCTTAGGAGAATTGGTGATGGTAACGCAACGTATTCGTGATTTTCTTGCAACACATCGTTCTGAAGGTCCATGCTTAATTGTTGACTTGGATGTTGTCCGCGAAAACTACTTAAATTTTGAAAAAGCTCTTCCACAGTCTCGTATTTTTTATGCAATAAAGGCAAATCCAGCTCCTGAGATTTTGCGTTTGCTAAGTTCTTTAGGATCATCTTTTGATGCGGCTTCTGTTGCAGAAATTGAAATGGCTTTAAAAGCAGGAGCAACTCCTGATCGTATTTCTTTTGGGAATACGATAAAAAAAGAGCGTGATATTGCTCGTGCATATGCACTTGGCATTTCACTTTATGCCGTTGATTGTATTGAAGAAGTTGAAAAAGTTGCGCGTGCTGCTCCAGGGGTTCGCGTGTTTTGCCGTGTTCTTACCGATGGAAAAGGTGCGGATTGGCCTTTGTCACGTAAGTTTGGTTGTGTTCCTGCTATGGCAGTTGATGTATTACGTCGAGCACATCAATTGGGTTTAAAGGCATATGGTGTTTCTTTTCATGTAGGATCTCAACAAACAGATCTTGATGCGTGGGATCGTGCTTTATCGGATGCAGCTACAGTTTTTAAGCATTTGGAGCAAGAAGGAATTTCGTTAAAATTGGTGAATATGGGGGGTGGTTTTCCAACACGTTATTTGAAAGATGTTCCTAGCGAGCAAACTTATGGTATGGCTGTTTTTGATTCATTAAAAAAATATTTTGGCAATCGTATTCCTGAAACGATCATTGAACCAGGGCGTGCGATGGTTGGCAATGCGGGTGTTATTCGCACAGAAGTTGTTCTGATCTCTAAAAAAGCAGACAATGATAATATCCGATGGGTTTATCTTGATGTTGGAAAATTTAACGGTCTTACTGAAACGATGGATGAAGCTATTCGTTATCCTATTGAGACCCCTCATGATGATAAGGTTATGGAGCCTTGTATTTTGGCTGGACCAACATGTGACTCGGTAGATGTTCTCTATGAAAAAACACCTTATCCTCTTCCTTTATCTCTAACAATAGGAGATAAGATATTGATTCATGGAACAGGTGCTTACACAGCAACTTACGCGTCTGTTGCCTTTAATGGGTTTGAGCCTTTACGATCGTATGTGATCTGAAATTTCCTTTTAACGATAGGTGTTTTTAGATTTTTGGCTGTGCTCGTCATTGCGCTATAAGAGGGTGGATCATCGAGATGAACATGATTAGTTTTCAAACAAAAAATGGGGCATGTTTTACACTTTTATTGGAGCAAGAAGCAGATAAGCCTTATCGAGAAATTTTGCTTGATACAACGATGGGGCGTGGACGTAAACGTAAGTCATCAGAGGCTTTACGTCGTGGCCGATTAGCGGCTCAGGGGCTTTCTTTTGTGGTTAAAAACGCGCTTGGTGAGCTTGTGGGGAGTGTCCGTCTTTGGCATGTATCTTTTTTAAAAGAAAAAAATGAAACACAACATGCTTTACTTTTAGGACCTTTGGCTGTTGCTGCTGAATGTGCCGGTATGGGAATAGGATCAATTTTAGTCCGCCATGCAATTGAAACAGCCAAAAAATTAGGATATGGCGCTATTTTATTGGTAGGAGATTTTGAATTTTATCAACGTTTTGGTTTTTCAAATCGCTTAACAGAAAATTTGGCAATGCCTGGTCCTTACGAAAAGCACCGTTTTCAAGCCTTGGAACTGATACCGCGCTATCTTTCTGGTTGTTATGGAACTTTGGTTGCTAGCGGAGAACGTGCCCTTTCTGGGCGTTTTCAGCATCATAAAGTGGCTTGAAGATTGTATTTATTTCGTTTTTTTCAACACTGCGAGCATTAAGAGAGAGCCTATTGGCAGGGGTAAAGGGGTGTACAAAGTTTTGGGGTGTTGTTTTGCAATTGTTTTTTATGGCTTTTTATGGAGCTGGTTTCTTATTTTTGATTGTTTCAATGAAGGTCGTAAAAATGTATTTAAAGATCATTTTTTTCAAGTAGTGTTCTTTTCATAATCTTGAAAAAAACTGAATTCTTAGGTGATTTTATATGATTTTATCGTATGTTGAGTAATGGAGAAGAAGAGTAGGCGATGGTCGAATCAACATTGTAGGGATTAGATTGTTGAGAAGAGCATAAAAATAAAATCACATGTTTGAAAACTTCTTAAAAAAATATGCTCTTACTTCTTTTATTCTAAAGATAATGTCTTTCAATTGATATGAGTGTGTCGAATACAGAATTCTCATTTCAAGTTTCGCATGCAAAATCAAAAAATCGTTGCTCTACATATTGTAAAGAAAATGCGCTTATTAATAACCATTAAAAAGCTCATAAATCTTTTATGGAATAGTTCAAGAAGAGGGCAGTATAGAGAGTAGGAAAAGAGAATGCTGTTCTATTCTTGTAATCTTAAAAAAGTGAATCGCATAGAATTTTATAGGATCATTTTTTATGAGGGTAGTAGCGTAAAATAGGATTGGGCGAAAGATGAGAAATCTTACATGACAGGGGGTAATATTTTTAATAATTTGTCTGCCCTATGATGAAAAATCAAGAATCTTATAGAAGGAGCTGCTTTATTTTTTATGGTGTATAGCACTTGAGATAAGGTTTTTGTTTACTTTTCTCTCTTCTAAAATAACTTTTTATATAAGAAGTTATTTTTTAATGCCTAAAGAACCATGCATTGAAGAAAATTCCATCAAAAAAATCGTTTAGAATCATATGTAGATTTATCTTATCTCTTAAAAGGCAATAAAGTTATAGAGAATAAAGAAAAGCAATAAAATATTTCTCAATTTAGTGCTTTGGTGGAGAATCAGTGAGGGGTGGTATTTTTTTGAGAAAAATAGTCATAAATGTCAAAAGACCAAAGATAATGGTTATGATAAAGAAAATATCACTCAAAGCCATAATCATTGCTTGGATGCGCGCTATACCAGATAGTTGAGAAAGAGCAAGCGTATACGAATCAAAGGTTTCTGTTTTGAAGAATAAAGAAAGCTTTGAAAGCATTTCTGTTGCTTGTCTATTTGCGTAATTGAGCGTTTCGGCTATTCGTCCGTAATGGAAATCTGAGCGTTTTGTCATGAGAGTGCTGATAATGGCAAGCCCTACAGCCCCTCCCAGATTCCGTGTGAGATTAAAAAGTCCCGAAGCATTTTGCATGCGTTCTGGCGGAAGTGTTCCCAAGGCAATGTTATTAACAGGAACCATACATAACATTACAGAAGCACCACGGAAAACTTGTGGCCAAAAGAGTTGCCAAAAATCCCAGTTGTCTGTGATAGAGCTTGCCATCCAAGTTCCTATTGCAAAGCCAAAAAGTCCTATCGCCATCATCAAACGTGCATCTATTCGTGCGGAAAGATATCCGGCAAGGGGGGCGGTTAATAGCATGATAAATCCTGAAAGAAATAATGTTTCTCCAATCATGAGAGCATCATACTGGCGGATTTGGCTCAAATAGACAGGATAAAGATATGTGAGTCCATAAAGACCTATTCCCAAAGAGAAGGAAAAAATGGATGCAGCAGAAAAATTAAAATTAGAAAAAGCTGTAAGATCAACAATAGGCTCTTTTGCCGTAAAAGCGCGCCAGAAGAAGAGGGCGGCAGACAAGATCATGATAATGAATAAGTCCCGAATCAGCCGATCATTTAACCAATCATGGCGTGCCCCCTCTTCTAGTACATATTCTAAAGTTCCTAGAAAAATAGCCATAGAAATGAGGCCCAACCAATCAAATTTGGCCATGAGAGATGGGTTTGCTTTATCAAAATTAATCAATTTCCATGCGAGAATTGAAATAATAATCCCAAAAGGCACATTGATGAGAAAAAGCCAGTGCCATGATAAGAGATGACAGAGGTAACCACCGACCGTTGGACCAATGGTAGGGGCGAGTGTTGCGACGAGTCCAACAATAGGGACGACAACTGGACGTTTGGAAGGAGGAAAAAGAACATAAGAGGCGACAAAAACGCTTGGGATAATTCCACCACCAATAAAACCTTGCAATGCACGGTAGATAATCATCTCTCCAATGGATGTTGCTGTTGCACAAAGAATAGAGGTAACCGTAAATCCAACCGCCGAGATCGTAAAGAAAACGCGTGTTGAAAGCAATCTTCCTAAGAAGCCAGAAAGGGGTAACATGATGACTTCAGCGATGAGATAGGAGGTTTGAACCCATGAAATTTCTTCAGAGCTTGCAGCAAGCCCTGCTTGAACTTCAGCCAAAGAAGAGGCAACAATTTGGATATCCAAAATAGCCATGAACATGCCAAAGGCCATAACAATGAAAATTACAACGTTACGGATTTCTATGCGTTCTTGAGAGTGTATGGGCTTTTGTATGGAAGATGTCATAATAATAATAAGGTCATTTTCTTGTTGTTATAAGAGACTTTTATCTTATGGTTGTGTGCGTGTATCAACTTCTACTGAAACGCTCATTCCTGCTCGGATATGACCGTTCTTTAAGACTTCTTCTGGAATAGAAATCCGTACGGGAATACGTTGAACGATTTTTGTAAAGTTCCCGGTAGCATTTTGTGGAGGAAGAAGAGAAAAAACAGCACCTGTTGCGGGTGAAATAGAAAGCACTGTTCCTGTAAAGACTTCCTTTTTGAAGGCATCAACAGCAATATAAGCTTTTTGTCCTGCATGAATATTTTGCAACTGTGTTTCTTTATAGTTTGCTTCAATATAAAGCGCATGGATAGGGACTAACGCTGCAAGACGTTGGCCATTTACGACAAAATCTCCCGTTTTTGCTGTTAAATTTCCTATAATGCCATCAAATGGTGCGCGTATAATGGTTGAAGCAAGATCACGTTGTGCTTTTTCACGCGAAAGTTCTAAGCTCTTTGTTTGACTTTCTGTTTCACTTCGTTGTGCCTCTAGTACTTGGATATTAGCACGTGCTGCAGCGATTTGTGCATCCGCCCTATTAACATTGGCAATGGCTTGTTCATAAGCTGATTTGGCATTATCAACATCTGATTGAGGGGCATAACGATTGGCTTTCAATTCTGTAATACGTTTTAAGGTGAGTTGTGCATTGGTTGCTATGGCTGAAGCGGCTGCTTTTTGTGCTTGTGCATCATCTAGCGCACTGTGAGCAGCGGTAATTTGTGCATCAATACGTTGAAGCGTTTTTTGTTGTGTGTTAAGGCGCGCCTTTGTTTGATCCAGGGCTATTTGATAATCACCATTGTCTAAGTAAAATAAAACATCGTCCTTTTTTACAACTTGATTGGCTTTAATCGCAATTTTTTCGATATATCCATTTAATTTAGGCGCAATCGCAGCTATATCTCCTTGCACGTAGGCATCTTCAGTGGAGAGCATATAACGCCACTGTGTTATCCACTTGTAGCCAAACCAAAGCACAAAAAGTGCAAAGACGATAAGAAAAGCCTTGAGTACTTTCTTTTGCTTTGTTTTATCGAATTTTTTGGTTGAAAAAATTGTCTTAGCTATAGACATGATTTTATACTTTCAATATTTACATCCCAATGAGTATAATAAGCCCATCACTATACGAGGGCTATTATATATACAAGGACAAGTAAGAGCTTTTCAAATAATAAGGTAACGTTTGGAACATAATGGTAAATATATGAACTTACAAGTTCAAGGGTTTATTTTATTACGCATTTTTTACAAAGGCCCCGTACTTCTAGAGTGCTTTTGTGGGCTTGGAAGTTAACAGCTTGAACCATTTGTTTTAAACTTGATACAATCATTTGATTTTGTATTTCATTAACTGTGCCACAGTTTTCGCAAATGATGAAAGTTGTAAGTTCGTGTTGACATTTTTCAGGATGTAAACAGACCATAAAAGCGTTTACACTTTCGAGACGATGAATACATTTTAATTGTACGAGTTTTTCTAATGCACGATAAACTTGGAGAGGGGCGCGAAAACCTTCTTCACGTAATTGGTCAAGAATCGCATAAGCACTTAAAGGCCCTTTTGCATTCTTTAAAGTGTTCAAAACCAATGTTTGGTTACGCGTCAGTTTAGAGGACATTGCCATCTTCTTCCTTTTGCTTTCATGGAAAATCATAAAGCGTATAAGGTGTTTATGCAATGGTGATTATAGAATATGTTGCCTATCTTTCTTTTCCATGATGTGCGCGTCATGATCTTTCAAGGAGCGTTATAACCGTTGTGAGAGGAGAGGGGTATTATGATCCAAAAGAAGTTATTATCCCGCAAGAAACTTTCATGCAATTTGTCTTCATGATTAATCAGTCCTGGTTGTCTCTACATTTTTTACAGTTATCATTTTTATTTTATCCATTTTAGTTATTTATTTTTATAGATTTTAGAATTTTGTATAGAAGTCTTGAAATAGCCTTTAGCTGTTATAGTATTTTATTTTTGCAAAA
>NZ_LR607220.1:0-22939 GCF_902162175.1 Bartonella saheliensis | reverse complement strand
ACCCGACATCGCGCATCCCGTCAAAATCCATGATCGCATCAACCATCTCTTCTCCACGAACAACAGGACAAGAAGCACCTCCTGGAATCACTGCTAAAAGATTATTCCATCCGCCACGAATACCACCAGTATGTTTTTCAATTAACTCACGAAAAGAAACACCAAGAGCTTCTTCAAATGTACAAGGTGCATTTACATGCCCAGAAACCATAAACAATTTCGTTCCAACATTATTTGTACGTCCAATTGATGAAAACCACGAAGCACCCCGACGTAAAATCGTTGGAACAACGGCTATAGACTCTACATTATTGACAGTTGTTGGACATCCATAAATTCCCATATTGGCAGGGAATGGTGGTTTAAGCCGAGGTTGTCCTTTTTTTCCCTCAAGACTCTCGAGAAGAGCCGTCTCTTCACCACAAATATAAGCACCCGCACCATGATGAATAATAATATCACATGCATGCCCGTATTTCGTTTTTTTACCTAATAAACCGGCACTATAACACTCATCAACAGCCGCTTGAAGTGCTTCACGCTCGCGAATATATTCACCGCGAATATAAATAAAAGCAACATTTGCTCCCATGGCAAAAGTAGCAATTGCACATCCTTCAATAAGAGTATGAGGATCATGGCGTAAAATATCACGGTCTTTACATGTTCCAGGTTCTGATTCATCCGCATTTACAACCAAATAATGAGGACGACCATCACTTTGTTTGGGCATAAAGGACCATTTCATTCCGGTAGGAAAACCTGCTCCACCACGACCACGTAAACCTGACGCCTTCACTTCATCGATGATCCAATCACGACCTTTATCAATAATCTCTTTTAGATCACTCCAATGCCCACGCAACATCGCAGCCTTTAACGATTTGTCTTTTAAACCATAAATATTGGTGAAGATACGATCTTTATCAGCGAGCATACCCCACCTTTTTCTCTATTACTCGTAGCATTTTTAGCTTTTCCTCAAATGCAATTTTTTAAAAACTTCTTAAAACTTTCTACTTTCAATTAAACGTTGTTATAATATGGATAAAATAATGAAATATCTTTTCAAAAAAAATATCTCACTTAGACCCCATTTCCTTATGATCCTTTTTCTTTAAAGATTTGAGAGACTTCCTTTTTTCTTCGTCCTCAAGAAGAGAAGTTAAACCACTAATCGGTTCCGATGATTGACGACTGTTTTGTGGACCAACCGTTATTTCAGAACCTTTTCCTGCTTCAAATGCATCGATGATCTCTTCAAGACGTTCTGCTGTAAGATCTTCATAAGTATCTTTAAAAATCATGACCATAGGAGCATTAACACAAGCACCAAGACACTCCACCTCCTCCCATGATAATGTTCCATCCTGATTGGTTGTAAAAGGATCATGATGAATTTTTTTCTGACAAACTTTAATCAATTCATCAGATCCACGTAACATACAAGGAGTCGTACCACACACTTGAATATGCGCTTTTGTCCCTACTGGTTTGAGTTGAAACTGAGTATAAAAAGTGGCAACCTCTAGGACTCGGATATACGCCATGGAAAGAATCTGCGCAATATGCTCAATTGCAGCACGTGTCACCCAGCCATCTTGCTCTTGAGCACGCATTAATAATGGAATCACCGCAGATTGTTCACGCCCTACAGGATACTTCTTTATGGTATTTTGTACCCATATCTGATTTTCTTTTGTAAAAGAAAAATCTGCGGGTTGATAAACATCATCTGCAAGACGGCGCACGGACATTAGCGATCAACCTCCCCAAAAACAATATCAATTGAACCTAAAATAGCTGTCGCATCCGCCAACATATGCCCTCGAGTTAAAAAATCCATGGCTTGAAGATGAGCAAAACCAGGAGCACGTAACTTAACACGATAAGGCTTATTGGTTCCATCAGAAACAAGATAAACCCCAAACTCACCCTTTGGAGCTTCCACAGCTACATATACCTCACCTGGAGGTGTATGAAAACCTTCTGTATAAAGTTTAAAATGATGAATAAGCGCTTCCATCGAACTTTTCATTTCACCCCGCTTTGGGGGCACAATTTTGCGATCTAAACTCGAAACAGGTCCCTTTTTTTCCGTACTCAACAAACGATCTACGCATTGGCGCATAATTTTGGCCGATTGACGCATTTCCTCCATACGAATCAAATAACGATCATAACAATCACTATTCTTGCCTATGGGAATATCAAATTCCATCTCATCATAACACTCATAAGGTTGGCTCTTACGCAAATCCCATGCAACACCGGCTCCACGAATCATGACCCCAGAAAAACCACGCGCCCAAGCTTCATCAATACCCACTACACCAATATCTACATTACGCTGTTTGAAAATCCGATTTGGTGTTATAAGGGCATCCAGTTTACCAAGAGCAACAAGAAATGGATCAATAAAATTACCAATATCCTCAATTAAAGATTCTGGTAAGTCTTGATGCACTCCACCAGGGCGAAAATAATTAGCATGAAGACGTGCTCCACACGCACGTTCATAAAAAATCATCAGTCTTTCACGTTGCTCAAATCCCCAAAGTGGCGGTGTCAATGCACCAACATCCATTGCCTGCGTTGTTACATTAAGCAAATGATTAAGAATGCGCCCAATTTCAGAAAACAAAACACGTATTAATTGCCCTCGTTTTGGAACTTTAACGCCCAATAATTTTTCAATAGCAAGCACAAAAGCATGCTCTTGATTCATAGGAGCAACATAATCTAAACGATCCAAATAAGGACCAGCTTGAAGATAGGTCTTTGTTTCCATTAATTTTTCAGTACCGCGATGCAATAATCCAATATGCGGATCTACACGCTCAACAACTTCACCGTCCAATTCCAAAACCATGCGCAGAACTCCATGCGCTGCAGGATGCTGCGGACCAAAATTGATATTAAAGTTTCGAACATTGACCTCAGCCACAATCAACCCCTTGCTTTTTAAAAAACTTCATATCAAACGTTAACAAAAACTCTTATTACACCCAAAACTGGTATTTTGAAGACCTACACCCTAATCTCAAGACTTATCAGCTCCCATATCATTCCTTGACATCTCCTTTTTCATCATATGGTAAAACATATTGTGCTCCTTCCCACGGAGAAAGAAAGTCAAAACTGCGCATCTCTTGTCGTAAAACAACTGGCTCATAAATGACTCTCTTTGCCTCATTATCATAACGACATTCAACAAACCCAGTTACAGGAAAATCTTTGCGTAAAGGATGTCCTTCAAAACCATAATCCGTTAAAATACGCCTTAAATCAGGATGCCCTGAAAATAAAATCCCATACATGTCATACGTCTCACGCTCATACCACTCTGCCCCAGGATAAATAGAACACGCAGAAGCAACGGGGGTATTTTCATCAGTACGTACCTTAACACGCAAACGCACATTCTCACGAGGAGACAAGAGTTGGTAAGAAACATCAAAACGCTTATCGCGAGAGGGATAATCAACTCCACTAATATCTGTAATATTAATAAACTGACAGCGAGAATCATCACGAACAAACAGTAATACATCTGTAATTGCATCAAGACGCGATATTATCGTTAATTCACCAAATGCAAGAATGGTTTCTTCAAGCTTATCGCCTAATTTGTCTTTCAAATAGCTAGCAAGTTCAACCAATGTTTCATTCATCATAACAATGAAGCCCCTATCGCTCTATAGAACCCGTACGACGGATTTTTTTCTGCAGTAATAATATACCGTACAGCAATGCTTCCGCTGTGGGAGGACACCCTGGAACATAAATATCCACAGGCACAATACGATCACACCCACGTACAACCGAATAAGAATAATGGTAATATCCACCACCATTTGCACACGATCCCATAGAGATCACATAACGCGGCTCCGGCATTTGATCGTAGACTTTTCTTAAAGCTGGCGCCATCTTATTTGTTAGAGTACCTGCAACTACCATCACATCTGATTGGCGGGGTGAAGCGCGTGGAGCATATCCAAAACGCTCATTATCGTAGTGAGGCATGGAACACTGCATCATTTCGACAGCACAACAAGCCAAGCCAAAACTCATCCACATGAGAGAACCAGTACGCGCCCAAGTAATCAAAGCATCTGCTGAGGTAACTAAAAAACCTTTATCTGATAATTCCGCATTAATATCACGAAAAAACTTATCATCTGATCCTATCAATTCACCGGTATTGGGATCAATGATTCCTTTTGGTTTTGGAGCTGTAATCGTTGAATTATTAGATCTTAATTCCATTCAAGAGCTCCTTTTTTCCATTCATATATAAATCCAATAGTCAAAATCGCTAAAAACACAATCATCGACCAAAAGCCGAACATACCTATCGAATTAAATGAAACTGCCCAAGGAAAAAGAAAAGCAACTTCAAGATCAAAAATAATAAACAAAATTGAAACCAAATAGAAACGAATATCAAACTTCATGCGTGCATCACTAAATGAATTAAACCCACATTCATAAGCCGATAACTTTTCAGGGTCGGGAGAACGATATGCTACAATGTAAGGCGTAATTAACAAAACCCCAGCAATAACTGCTGAGACAATAATAAAAATCAAGACTGGCAAATAAGAGCTCAATAAATAAGCCATAACCCTCTTCCATCATAACGAAATGCCTGAACTTAACACAATGACTCGATATTGCGAGATCAAACAGACAAATTCAATAATCGCTCTATTCATTCTACCCATAATGCTTAAAAGGTACATAGAGCGATACTTTTCCTATCGGCATAGGTAACGCAGAGCAAAGAAAGACGCAAGCCCTATTCTTATAAACCATGTAAAAAGGAAGAAAAAATATACTCCGCCAAAAGCAGACACTTCACTACCCAATTCATAACACATGAATATCTTAAAGAGAAATCCCATAAGGAAACGAGAAATGGCGCGAGTGACGGGGCTCGAACCCGCGACCTCCGGCGTGACAGGCCAGCACTCTAACCAACTGAGCTACACCCGCGCATTTTTTGTACCAATTTATTCTTGGTACAAGCGGTCGTGTAAGGCGTTCACACGTTTATGTCAAGAAGGATTATGCATTTTTTAAAAAAATTATCAAATACCATCTTTATTCTTGCGTTTAGAAAATTTTTTCCTTAAAGAGAACCCATTCAGTTGCTGATCATTGCATTGGGCGATTAGCTCAGCTGGTAGAGCGCCTCGTTTACACCGAGGATGTCGGGAGTTCGAGTCTCTCATCGCCCACCATATGCTTTTTCTTCTTATGTAACTTATTGTTCTTCATACCCTTTTTTAGGGTTAGGGGAGATAGAATAAAAGTTAGGGAATAGGGTTTTGCAACATGCCTTTATAGGACCCCTGTTTCTTTGCCAACTTTCTCCAAAAACTCTTTTAATCTTGCTACTCCTTGCTACTCCTTGTGGTGAAAAATTATCTAAGTTTCTAACAAACATACCAACAAATTCACTTTTGGATGAATCAGAAGGTTTTATTGTGAAACTCTTTCGACATGCATAGGCTTGCTTTCTTAACTGTAAAGCAGTCGCTTTATCTAAACCATAAAGCTCTATGATCTTTTCTTCCATACCAACCGGTACAGACCTTTTACCAATCTCAACTGAAGATAAAAATGATACAGATACGTCTAATTTCTCAGCCATATCTAAGAGACGTTCTGAGTGATCAACGCGAAGTTTACGTAAGATTTTACCAAAAGATGTAAGCATATAAAAAGTCCTATTAGAGAAGAAAGATTTCTTCTGATTCTAACAAATCTTTTCGAAAATTTTTTCAATTATTGCGAATCAGAACTTCTTTTCGAGGTGCTTTTTTTGCCATACCGGCTGTCCAAAGGGTCTCTAATTCTAAAAAATTGACTTGAAGCCATAATGTAGCTACATTATAATAAAGATTATGAATGGAGGTACTAATCATGAAAGCCGATTCTATTGTTCGCGCTCGCATTCCTGCTGAAATGAAAAAACAAGCTATGATTACTTTGGAACGTATGGGATTAAGTGCATCAGACCTTATCCGCATAACATTCTTGCGTGTCGCTGAAGAAGGTTGTTTACCTTTCGAGCTTAAAGTACCTAATAGTGTCACACGTAAAGCTATAAAGGAATTAGACGAGGGTAAGGGTGAGACATTTAAAAATGCTGATGCTCTTTTTAAGGACTTAGGTATTTAATATGCTGATACCTGTTCGCTCACGACAATTTAAACGTGACGTGCGCAAAGCGGAAAAACGCGGTAAAAATATGAATAAGCTGCGTACACTGTTAAGTCTGCTAATTGAAGAGGAGCCATTACCAAAGCATTATTGTGATCATCCACTAAAGGGTGATTGGGCGGGATGTCATGATAGTCATATCGAACCAGATTGGCTGCTTATTTATCGAATTGAAGGAGATAAATTACATCTTATTCGCACTGGAACTCACTCAGACCTTTTCAAAGAATAATTGTATGAAAAATTAAAAGTACTCTAACTTTTTGTTATCCACTTTTTGAAGTGTGAGAAGCTATTTTCTATGGCGTCTATAAAACGCGAAAAGTCCATTACAAAGATAAAGATAGCAAAGGCTATCCACTTCATAATGCGAGACATCATCTTTAAGCCTTGATAGGTTTCTATCATCTCGTGAAGCAGCTGTTGTTCTGTTTCCGAAAGGTCTTTTCCCCGCTTATTTTGATTGCTACTCATTTTGCCAACCACATGAGCGTGCTCCCTGTTGATTATGTTTCAATATATCTCTTGCTAGATTGGGACTGATCGCGTTCAGATCTTGCTTGTCTAAATAAATTGGCAACCAACCAACACAAGAAACTCTCCTATTGACCGCGCATCCAACGAGACAAAGCAGAACGAACACTAGCATCACTTTTCTTATTAACTTCATTTTCTACCTCAAAACGGCTTGTCGCTGTCTTTAAACTATGCTCTGTTTGTTTTTGCCGTTCACTTTTCTTGCCAAGTTGAAACGCTTTGGCTAAAGCTATAAAAAAAACGGCTAAAGCCGCTAACAAAAGAGACAGATTTCTTTTAAACCAGAAAATCACAAACGCTGCTCCTTAAACCGCTTGGCAACAATCACCAGTCCTGTACAAGCTGCTAAGACCATGATGCCTGCTAATGCCCATTGGATTGGTCCATTGCCTGCTAACAAACCGCCAAGACCTGAAAAAGAACCTATAATCGGCGCTAGTGCTTCTATCTTTAAAAGACCGGTTGCATTACGCGTTTCTACACGTTCATAATTCGAAGCAATGTAAGATCCTTTTGCCCACAAACCAGCTTCAGCTGCTCGACGGTTGGCTAAACCTACAAGAGGCTTGCCCCCCACTTTATTCCATTTCTGTAATTCACTAGGAACGGCTTCATAATCCCCTTGATTAAGCTTCTTCAACAATGTCGACTTGCAAAAGGCTTTCGTTCCTACGTTATAACAAAACGACACCAAGGCTGCGAATTGGTTATCCGTTAACGAAACTGTTACAGATTCCTCTACTGTCTTTTCAAATTGCTTTAAGTCCTCACAAAGGATTTTTTCTGCTTCCTCTTGGCTAATACACATGCCTTTTTTGACAAGCGGATGACCCGCATTACTGGTGTGACCATACCCTATCGTCCAGATACATGCTACATCTCTATAAGCCTCTAAACGCAAGCCTTCCCATTGTTTGATAAGCTCTAAACCTTCTTTCGATATCTTTCTCATCTGATCCTCCATAAAAAAAGCCCCACTGATGTGGGGCTGGATTAAAATATTCTTTTATAATCTTCTATTGGCTATGCTCTTTGATCAACTGTTCGACTTCTTCAACACTAAAGCCTAGATGAAAGAGCCGCGCATATTCGCTTTCCTGTAACTCATACTGACAACGCTTTTCTACAAACTCACCATCTTGATCAAACGGAATGCTTGTTGTCACACAAACCTTATGCGTATCATCTTCTATCCCCTCTTCTCCCTCACTGAGCTCCTTAACTAAAACCCAATAAAAACGCGTCTCTAAAAGATCTTTGAGCCTTCTGACCGTTTCTTCCTTATTAAAAGAAAGCATATTTAAATAATCTTGCTTACTATTTAAATGTTCTGGATAATCTATCATCTACCCCTCCTAAACAAAATGACGCGGGCGACTACAGCCACGCGTGGTGACTTGTTCACTGTCTTTAGAGAGAGTGTGTGTGCTTCGGGAAAAACGTCCACTATTCACATCACTACTCCAATCTCCACCACCTACTAATCCCCTCATCTCAATCTGAGAACGTACTCTATAGAATATGGACAGCGGGAACCTTCCTGATAAAAGTTGCCAAAGATAACCACAACCATCCTCGCACCCTATATGCGAGATCATTCGCCTATTCGCCGTATCAACATGACCTCCTGCTGTCTTTGATGAAGGCGCTTTGTTGCCTGTAATACTCGTTTTTTCATTACTTCCATACAGAGCAGAAGAAAATTCCAAATCATTCAGTAAAAATTTCTTGACACGCAACATATCTGAGACATGGTCGCTATAGCTACGATTGATGGTGACAAGAGCGCCATAAGCCGATTTGGTATTTGCGCCCGTTCCCGATTGAAGATAAATATCTACCCAAAGGTCTGTAGAGGGGTCATAAACCATCCCTTCGGGGGAACTATGCGGGCGGTGATTGAGACACCAAACAGAATTCGGTAATATATCCCCTGCTCTATAGCCTGATAAGGGGTGTCCTGTAATCGTGCCAACATCCGCACAAAGCGTATGAAACCCTCCTATCTTGCGGGAATTATTCGCTGTATAGCTATCTGGATAGGTTGCGTTAAATGACAAAATAAATTCCTCCTTATTTTTATTCGTATCGTATACCAGATATAAATAATAGTCCTTTCCTGGTGAAAGAGTTTGGGGAATATCTATTCTTTTATCATTTACATAGCGCAACCAGGATACATTATTAAAATTAAGGGCAATAGATGTTCCTTGTTTCAAAGTGACTTGTTTTTTTCCAGTCGCCACAAGAAACGGGCTAGAAACTGATAAAACACTTAAATTAGAATGTTTCAGTAAATTGTTTATATCTTGCGTTAGCGCTTTTGTTTGAGAAACTTCTGTCTGAACTACAGTTACAGCACTCTTCGTAGAATTCGCCGTCGCTATTACCGTTGCTAAAGATCTCTTTACAGCACCAAATTCTTGATTTATCGTGTTTAAAGACTGTTTGGTTTGTTCGGTAAGACTTTTCGCACTATCTGCTGTTGATTTTGCACTATTGGCTAGCTGCTTGACTCTATTGGCTTCATCCTTAGCTTCATTGGCTCGTGTCTCAGCGGCTTTGGCTTGTTTCTTGGCTTCTTCTGAGTGCACACTCGCTAAATTTGCGGTAGTCTTAGCGCTATTGGCTGCTTCCTTCGCGTTGTGAGCTGTACTACTAGCGTCACGAGCTATACTTTTCGTAGTTTCTGCCTCACTACGCGCTTGCCTCGCATGATGTTCGGCATCATCTGCTGTCTTTTTTGCTTCTTTCGCTATCTTTTCGGCTTCACCTGCTACTGTCTCTACCTGTGATGACTTCTTTTGTGCACCATCAGCTACCTTCTTTGCCTCTTCTGCTATAGACTTCGCACTATCGGCTACTTGGCGTGCTTCACTTGCCTTGTTCTTGGCTTCTTCCACTAAGCTCTTGACAGCCTCTGTATTAACTTGTCCTGCACCCTCTCCTAAACGTACCGCCTGTTCTGCCGCCGTTTTTGCCTCTCCCGCTATCCTTGTTGCCTCTGTTGCATCCCGTACTGCTTGTTCTGATTTCTTACTTGCACTCTCTCCAATGATTTTTGCCTCTTCTGCTATGCTCTTGGCTTCCTCTGCACTCCCCTTCGCATCATTGGCTGTTGTTAACGCCGTGGTCGCCATTGTTGTCACACCAGTTGTTTCTGCTCGTGCTTGCTCTGCACTCTTTTGCGCCTCTGTAGATGATGCCCTTGCTTTATCCGCTAAATCCTTGGCTTCTTCACTAAGACCTTTTGCCTCATTAACTAAAGTGATCGCCTGTGCCGATTGCTTCTTAGCTTCTGACGCTAGTTGTTTCGCTTCACCCGCTGTTGAGAGTGCTGTTTCACTTGCACTCTTGGCTTCATTGGCTACACTAGATGCCCTCTCTGCTAATCCCTTAGATTCTGTCGCCGTATTCGCCGCCGTTTCTGCAACTTGTTTGGCTTCACTTGATGCGCTCTTAGCCTCTCTTGCCGTCATTTCTATAGCAGATACGCTTGCCTTAACACTTGTGACCTCTGCCCGTGCTTGTTCTACTGTCTCTCTTACCTCATTTACTGAAGTTGTTACTGCTGTGACCCCATCCTTTGCTTCCTTTGCACTCGTAACAGCTTGTGAGACTTCTTCTCTTACCTCTGTAACCCTCTGATCGGCTCGATTAGCGGCTGTTAATGCTGTTTCACTAAGACCTTTTGCATCATTGGCTGTGGTAGATGCCCCCTCTGCTAGTCCCTTAGATTCTTCTGCTATACCCTTGGCTTCCTCTGCTGTCTGCTTGGCTGTTTCTGCAAACGTTGTCGCTTTGAGTGCTGTTTGTTTTACCTCATGACACGTCGCTACCGCTGTCGCAGCTACTTGCGTCGTCTCCATGGCTGTTTGCTTTGCATCTCTCGCTGTTTGTTCTGCTCCTTCGGCAAGAGACTTGGATTCATCGGCTATCTTCTTTGCTTCTGTCGATAAACTGACCGCTTGTTCACTCGTGGCTTTTGCTGCATGCGCAATTGTCTCTACGCTTTCGGCTTTACTCTTTGCATTCACAGCTGTCTCTTGTAACGTCGTTACAAGGGTTTGGAATACATCAACAGCCTTCTTCGCATCATCAGAAACACTTTTGGCTTCTTGTGCAATATTCTCTGCCGATTCCGCTTTACTCTTCGCATCTTCTGCTATGCTCTTTATAGATTCTATACTAACTTGAGATGCTGCCTTAGATTCATTAGCTAGTCTCGTGGCTTCTGTTGCACTCTGTTGGGCTTCTTCTGCTTGCCTCTTTGCACTATCCGCCGCGCTTTTCGCTTCCTCTGCTAAGCTCTTGGCTTCACCAGACTTCATTAATGCTTCTGAAGCTTTCTGGCTTATCTCTTCACCTTTCTGCTTGGCTGTATTGGCTGTTGATAATGCCGTTTCCGCTAATCCTTTAACTTCTTCAAATGTTTTATTCGATTCATCAAAAGCATCCTTGTTTTCCTGAACAAGTTTCTTTGCCTCTTCTGATAATGTCTTGGCTTCACCAGCAATTCCCTTCGCATCATTCGCTGTATTAAACGCCATATCCGCCGTTGATTTTGCTGCTGTAGCTTCACTGAGAGCTTGTTCTGCTGTCTTTTGCGCTTCTGTAGATGCCGTGTTCGCTTTTTCCGCTAAACTTTTTGCGGTTTCAGATATACTCTTACTCTCTTGTGAAAGTGCTTGCGCCTCTTCAGCCTTCTTCTGAACTGCTTCTACCAAACTTTTTGTCGTTGTATCCCCTTCACGAATAGCTTGTCTATCAGCTTGTAAGGCTTGTTCTGCTGCTACCTTCGCTTCATTGGCTAGTTTAGAAGCCTCTAAAGCATCCTGTTGAGCTTGTTCTGATTTCGACGAAGCTCTATCTGCTGTCTCTTTCGCTTCCCTTGCATCCTTCAACGCCTCATCAGATTTCATTTGAACTTGCTGTGCTGTCTTGGTTAATTCTGTAACTGAAGCTGTTGCACCTTGCGATAAAACTTTTGCCTCTTCTGCAAGCCCCTTGGCTGTATTAGCTGTCGTCGACGCCATAACTGACGTGGCTTTCGCAGAACTCGATTCTTTTAAAGATTGTTCCGCTGTCTCTTTCGCAGTCTCTGCTGTCTGTTTGCTGTCTCTTACCTCTGTTAAGGCTGTCTCTACAGATGTTTCTACCTGTGATACTCTTTGTGTGAGCTCTGTCACTGAAGATGTCGCCCGTTCCGATAACCCTTTTGCATTTTCTGCCATATCCTTGGCATCATCCGCTGTCTGTTTGGCTCCATCCGCCTTAAGACTTGCTTGGGTCGCTACCGTCTTTACTTCATGACTCGTCGCTACCGCTGTCGCAGCTACTTGGGTCGTCTCCATAGCTGTTTGAGAAGCTTCTCTTGCTGTTTGTTCTGCACGTTCAGCAATCGATTTTGATTCATTGGCTAACCTCTTAGCTTCTGTCGAGACATTCACTGCGCTGTCACTTGCCTGCTTCACTTCTGCAAAACTTTCCAATGCCGTGGCTAATGAACCTGATAACACATTGATTTATAATGGAAATCTAGCGTTGTTCATATTGAATTAGAGTCCCGAATAACGTAAGATTCTCTCATTTCAAAGCTGTTTATCTTGAATCAATCAAAATCATTCCCTTGCACGTCAAAAGCGGGGCTGGCGTGTGGGTAAAAATTGTTAAAGAAAGGACTACTAAAAATGGCTCTTATGAACCGTCTTAATGCAAGGTCTGTCGCAACATTGGGGGCTGGAAAATATAATGATGGTGCCGGCTTGCTTCTTCATAAACGTAAAGATGGTGGTGCTCAATGGCTTTATCGCTATACCATTCACGGGCGCCGTCGTGAAATGGGCTTGGGCGCTTTAAGAGATGTCTCTTTAAAGCAAGCTCGCGAATGTGCAAACCAATGGCGTTCTGTTTTACGTGAGGGTCGTGACCCTATTAAAGAGCGCAACAAACAAAAGCGTGAAGCAATGCGTAATCTCCATTATTTAAAAGATATCGCGTTGGATGCTTTTGAAAGTCGTAAAGCTGAATTAAAAAATGATGGCAAGGCTGGAGATTGGCTTTCACCTTTAAAACTGCATATTTTACCAAAATTAGGCTGTCTGCCGGTTTCTGAGATTACGCAAACAGAGATACGCAATGTTCTTGCCCCTATCTGGCATATAAAAGCTGGAACTGCTCGAACAGCATTGATACGTCTTAATCTTTGTCTCAAACATGCGGCTGCATTAGGATTGAATGTTGATTTACAAGCAACAGAAAAAGCACGCGCGCTCTTAGGTAAACAACGCCATAAAGTCCAAAATTTACCAGCAATGGATTGGAGAGAGGTGCCCGCTTTTTATCAAACGCTTTGCGAAGCATCAACCCTAACACAACTGGCTTTGCGCTTGCTTATTTTGACAGGCGTTCGTACCAATCCTTTATGTCATATTCATAAAGATCAAGTTGATGGGGATATATGGACTATTCCTGCTGAGAATATGAAAGGAAAACGGGATACCACAAAAGAATTTCGTGTGCCTCTATCATCAGAAGCATTAGACATTTTAAAACAAGCGCGTTTGCTTTCTCGCAACGATTTCTTTTTTTCTGCAACAGGTCGGGGGGCGCTTGGTGCAAATTGTATGTCACAATACATGCAACAGACTGGATTAAAAGCCTGCCCGCATGGTTTTCGTTCTAGTTTACGCAATTGGCTTGCTGAAACAACCGATGCCCCCTATGAGGTCGCTGAAACTATTTTAAGTCATACGGTTGGGGGTAAAGTAGAACGTGCTTATCGTCGGACTGATTATTTAGAACAGCGCCGTGTTTATATGGATAAATGGGCGGCTTATGTCACCGGTCAATCTTAAGATATGGGGTGTATAACCCCATTATCTGTGGATAACTTGCTCTCTCTTCTCTCATTCCCTTTCAATAATTCTCATAAATTACCACATGAGAAAATGTATAATAATATATTGTTTTTTATGATTAAAATACCTTCAAAAAACAACCAAAATGTGCTTAATAAATAGGCATGATTTGTTTCTATTTTTTACTCTTGAAAGGATTTTAATATGACAGAAAACGATATTCTTTTAACAGACCGTGAAAGTGCAAAATTGCTTCATATGAGTGTTTCAACATTCCGCCGTCATGTGACCAATGGCTCTCTCCCAAAACCTTTAAAATTTGGCTTTTTATCGCGTTGGTTACAATCAGATCTTTTGAATGTAATAGAGCAAGCAAAACAGCAACGTTATAACGACGTCGCATAAAAGAAAACCTTGTCACGTAAGGACGGACAAGGCTTTCCATTTTCACTCAAATAATGAATAGCAAAATCCGTTCTGTGACGCAAGTAACAGGACAATAATATGTTTTATGAAAATTCTGAGGGCATCACAAATGCCTTGCGGGGGATTTGGCATGGGCATTATGGAAGTGCCCGCTGTCCAGCCCATGATGATCAATTGCCTAGTTTATCCCTTGCTAATGGACATGATGGGCGTCTCTTACTCTATTGTTATGCTGGCTGCTCTTTTAAAGAGATCATACAAGCGCTTAGAAGAATTGGCTTGCTTGGGAAACAAGCCTTTTTTGATAAAACTTATGATCATGGGCTTTCTTTATCAAAACAGAAAGCAGAAAGAGCACAAAATATTTGGCAACAGAGCCAACCAATAAAAGATACTTTAGCAGAAACCTATTTACGCAATCGGGGTATTTGTTATGACTTATTTCCTTATTTACGCTTTCACAACAAATGTCCACCCCCATTAGGAATGACATTGCCCGCGTTGGTGGCGCTTGTTAAGGGGGCTGGCTCTTTTGCCATTCATAGAACCTTTTTACAAGCCAATGGCTGCAAAACAGATCAGAAACCAGCAAAAGCCATGTTGGGATCTGTCATGGGCGGTGCTGTGCACTTAAGTCAAGAAAATCCAAAACATCTTGTCATTTGTGAAGGCATTGAAACCGGTCTCTCTCTGCTGTCTGGATTGTTATCAGAGCCCGTGAATGTATGGGAGTCTCTTTCAAACCTATGAAAATGCAAAATAGATATAAAATATCTATTCTAACAGTAGCTATTGAAGAAATAGTAAAAATGTATTACATCAGAACTATATTGTAACACATTAAGGGGTGGTAAAATGGCTGAAACAACATTTACCTTTCGCGTTGATGATGTATTAAAAAATGAATTTTCTAAAGCAGCAAAGGCATGCGATAGATCTGGTGCACAATTGTTGCGGGATTATATGCGCGAAATTGTAAAAGAACAAAAAGAAAAAAGTGCGCATGATTTATGGTTTCGGGAACAAGTCCAATTAGGAATAAATTCTGCTAATGCAGGCGATATAATATCTTCTGAAGAAGCGGAAGCAGAAGCAAAGGAATGGCGCTTAGAAATACAAAGTAAACTAGATAGATCAACTTTATGAAGCTAATTTGGACACAAGTAGCACACGTTGACCGCAAAAAGATACGTGAATACATATCACAAGATAATCCTTCTGCTGCCTTAAAGTTTGATCAACTTTTATCTGAAAAGGTAGAAAAACTTGTTAAATTTCCCACTCTTGGTCGTTTAGGACGAATTGTAAATACCCGTGAACTTATTGTAAATCCAAATTATATCATGATTTATGATATTTCAAATGGCGTTGTGCGTATTTTACGTGTGCTTCATACAAAGCAAAAATTTCCTTAATCAATTGTATTTTTATTTATTTGGTAATTGAAGCAAATTATTTTTTACAATACTGCGCTCTGTATCAGTAAGTAATGATAAATTATTATTTTTCTAATGTTGCGAATATGATTAGCATAATTACTTTGCACACCACTTAGTTTTTTACTCGTAAAAATGATGATGACACGCTTAATAAACGACGTCTTATTATCAATGATACGAGTGTAGAAAAGCTTGGGGAATTGTTAGAAGCCTCCCCGTGATCTCTTAATGGTCCGTGATGAATTATCTGTTTTTTAGCCAATTTGGAGAAAAAGGAATATCAAACAGACCGTGCTTTTTATCTCGAAGCTTTTAATGGAGATGGTCAATTTACTTATGACCGTATCGGGCGTGGAACCATTTTTATTCCCAATGCAACTCTTTCCATTATAGGAGGCATTCAACCCTCTCGCATTCTACCCTTTATACGCAATGCTTTATATGGCAAAGGCAATAATGGTTTTTTACAACGCTTTCAAATGCTGGTGTGGCCCGATGAGACAAAAGATTGGCAATGGGTTGATAGACACCCTAATCAAGAGGCATGGAAAACTTATGATGAAGGGGTGTTCCATTCTCTTTATGATAACCCCCTTGGATCTCCAGAACGCCCGCTTGTGATGCGCTTTTCTACTGAAGCTCAAGAAATTTTTCGTGAGTGGATGCAAAAGATTTTTAAAGAAGCTAAAGAGAATAACCTTTCTGAAAGCTTACAATCACATCTTTTAAAAATGCCCAAAACCATAGCAAGCCTTGCCTTGATTTTTGAACTGACCGAAGGGGGGCGTTTTGAAATCAATAAAGATGCTCTTCAAACAGCCTTGCGTTGGGAAAAATATTTGTTAAGCCATGTTAAAAGGCTTTATGCGGCGGGGAATGCCTCTATAGAAGATTGTGCAAAATTGATTATTGAACGCTGTGATCATTTACCAAATGTTTTTACTTTACGTGATATTCATCAACGTGACTGGAGAGGTTTAAAAGATCATGCCATTCTAAAACAAGCTCTAGAGATTTTATGCCGTTCTAATCATATTCGTCAAATATCAAGTGAAAATAGCTCTAAAGGCGGTCGACCTACCATACGCTATGAATGGAATCCTTTTGTCAAAAGCAACAGCACAAAACAATGAAACGCTGATAATTTTTTGTTATCCTTCAAACCTTCAAAGATCTTATCGTAGCAACAGAGGGGTCACGAATGATCTTTGAGGTTTTTTGTTTTATAATTTTTAAAAAGAAGCAACGTTCAACCTTGTGTCAATAATAACCAAAATTAATCTCTATAAGTTTTGAAGAGGTTTTGAGTTTTGACGGTTGCTGCTTTTATATAAAAAATAACAAAAAATAAAAACGTTATATTTCAATATGTTAATATTTTACAAATCTTCAAAAAACAACCTATATCAACAACACAACCCATGAATTCAACTAATGATATAGGTTTCGAGGTGGTTTTGACAATTTTTGCACCGTCAAAACCTATTTATTAAAGTCACTCATAAAACCTATCAAAATACTCATTCTGATGTTTTTAAACACATAGTGCATTTGTCTTGAATGATGTGTGAAACGAACAGCAAATTCCACTATTTTGCTGCTTATAAGCAGCATTTATAAAATTTAATTTTAAGCAATTTATGAGTTTTCGTGTGTTTTTGTCTCATTTTGTTATCGATATTTCTTTTGAATCAATTTAATAGACTTCATTCCGTTTCTTTGTGATCTTTGATCATACCACGCGTCAATGGAGTTTATCTTAATATGCTTCAATCTGTTAAGTCTGATAACAAACAAGTCACTTTACGCTCTCTCTTAGAATTCTACCGTGAAAAGGCTAAATCACCCTGTGAATTGGGAACGCTGTTTGAAAATCTTGTGAAGGATTATTTCTCTGAAGACCCTCTTCAAAAGCAGGAATACGAAAAGGTTCAGACTTATTCGGAATGGGCTGAGGAACATGATGAAGATGGGCGTGATATCGGTATTGATCTGGTCGTTACAATCCGTGATCAAGGAGGTTATGCGGCTATTCAATGTAAATGCTATGATGCTTCTCACATCATTAAAAAAGAAGATATTGATAGCTTTATTGCTGCCTCTGGGAAGAAAATATTCACCCGTCGCATACTGGTTGATAGCACCGAAAGCAATTGGAGTGATAATGCTAACAATACGTGTGATGGTCAAGAAGTTCGTATTCAACAGATTAATCTGTTTGATTTAGAAAACAGTCAAATCGATTGGGGCGCTTATAAAGAAAGAGGACAAGCCGTCCTTAAAGAGCAACCGAAAAAAAAGCTTTTAGATCATCAGATAGAAGCACTGAAGGCTGTTTGTGAAGGTTTGCAAGAAGCAGACCGTGGCAAGCTTATTATGGCATGTGGGACGGGGAAAACTTTTACCAGTCTTAAGATAGCAGAACAAATAGCTGGAAAAGGCAAGCGTGTGTTGTTTCTGGTACCTTCTCTTGCTTTGATGTCACAAACAATCCGTGAATGGACCATTGATACAGAAGTGCCCTTGCGTTCCTTTGCCGTGTGTTCGGATACACAAGTGGGCAAGCGTCGTAAAAGTAAACATGATGATGAATCTGGTCTTGATGCTTCTGATCTTGTCTTGCCGGCAACAACGGATGCAAAAGAACTTGCTCGTAAAGCCAATAAGACCTCTCTTGATGTGATGACCGTGGTCTTTTCGACCTATCATTCCATTCAAGTGATTTCCGATGCGCAAAAGGAATATGATTTACCCGAATTTGATCTAATCATTTGTGATGAAGCCCATAGAACAACTGGGGTTGTATTGGGAACAGACAAGCATGAATCTGAGTTTGTCAAGGTTCACGACAACAGCATCATTTTGGGTAAAAAACGTTTGTATATGACGGCAACGCCTAAGATCTTTGTTGATAGTGCCAAAAAGCAAGCCCATGAGATGAATGGCATTCTGACATCTATGGATGATGAAGCGCTCTATGGAAAAGAGCTTTATACCTACACATTCTCTAAAGCCGTGAATAATGAACTCTTAGTTCCTTATAAAATTATTGTTTTGGGTGTTAATGAAGAGGAAGTGAGTGAATTCATTCAACATCTGATGACCAATGATGATTATGAACTTATTCTTGATGATAAGACCAAGATCATAGGCTGTTATCAAGCCTTGAGTAAAATAGATCTAAAAGTTGATTTGAGGGATGACCCCAATCCCATGCGGCGGGCTTTGGCTTTTTGTAAAGACATAAAGACGTCTGAACGTATCCGTGATACATTCAACTCTCAAGAGATACAGAAAGAATTGTCTAATCTTCATAAGCTCTATAAAGATACCCCGCCTCTTCAATGTACCTTTTCGCATATTGATGGAACACAAAGTGCCAAGAAACGCAATGAAGCTCTTGATTGGTTAAAGGGAAGGTGCGGGGGAAAATACTTGCCGTGTGCTCACCAATGTAAGATGCCTTTCTGAAGGTGTTGATGTTCCTGCTCTTGATGCGATTATGTTTTTACACCCGCGCAAAAGCCAAGTGGATGTGATACAGGCGGTGGTGCGTATCATGCGCCGTGCCAAGGGCAAGAAGAGAGGTTATATCATTTTACCGGTTGGGATACCGGCTGGGGTTTCTGCTGAACAGGTTTTAAAATACAACAAAAGATACGGTGTTGTTTGGCAAGTGATCAATGCTTTGCTTTCTCATGATGAGAACTTTGAGGTAACCCTTAACCAGATGATTTTAGGTCAAGACGTAAGTCATACTTTAGAAATTGCTGCCTTAAAGAGTATGACGACGGTTGAAGATAAAATCCATGTTTATGAGAAACCAGAAAGCGCGGGGCTTGATATTGGAAAAGCTGCCTATGAACCACAAAAATACATTCATAGCGTTACAGGAAGATTATCCTTTTATAAAGAGTTTCCTCATGCCCTTAAAACTCTTTTGGCTAAGAAATTTACCCTTGCGGATTATTGGGGCATCTGGGCTGGCAATGTTGCTGAGATTGCACAAAACCATATCACACGCCTTCAAACCATTCTTTCTGATGAAACCAGTAAAGCCTATTATGCTTTTGAGAGCTTTCACAAAGAACTAAAAAACAACTTAAACAGTGATATCAAACAAGAGGAAGCGCTTGAGATGTTAGCACAGCACCTGGTAACTCGTCCCGTGTTTGAAGCCTTATTTGATGGCAATGAATTTATCCAAAACAATGCTATTTCGCAAGCGATGGAAAAGATTTTAGCTGAGTTGGATAAAACCAATATCAAGCAAGTATCGAAAGAGTTACAAGAGTTTTATGACAGTGTGAAATTCCGTGCCTCTGGGATTACCTCCCCCCCAAGCAAGACAAAACCTTATTATCAAGCTTTATGAAGATTTTTTTACCAAAGCATTTAAGAAAACCACCGATAGGCTTGGGATTGTTTACACCCCCGTTGAGGTTGTGGATTTTATCATTCATTCTGTTGATGATGTCTTACGCAATGAATTTGGAAAAAGTCTAGGATCACGGGGTGTCTCTATTCTTGACCCCTTTACAGGAACAGGTACCTTTATCACACGGCTCTTACAATCTAAACTGATAAAACCAGAGGATATGGAATATAAGTTCCGTCATGATATCCATGCCAATGAGATTGTTTTACTGGCTTATTACATAACAGCGATTAACATTGAATCGACTTATCATAGTCTTATGAAAGGTGAATATATTCCTTTTAAGCATATTGGTTTAACTGATACGTTTCGGATGCTTGAAGAAAAAAATCTGCTACAAAAATTATTTAAAGCAAACAGTGAATATTTAGAACATCAGAAAAATCTGAATATCAAAGTTATTTTTGGGAATCCTCCTTATTCAACAGGGCAAAAAAGTGCCAATGACAATGCAAAAAACATCACTTATTCTATATTAGATGATCGTATCCGTGAGACTTATATAGCTCAATCAAAAGCAGTGAATATGCGAAATCTTTATGATAGCTATATCCGCGCTATTTGTTGGGCTAGTGACCGTATTGATAATGCTGGAGTAATCGGCTTTGTTTCTGGTTCTGGTTACATAGAAAAGCCAACAATGGACGGTTTACGAAAATCTTTGGCTAAAGAATTTACGAGTATTTACGTGCTTAATTTACGGGGTGATATTCGTAAAAATATGATGAATAAAAATAATTCTCAAGAAGGAGAAAATATTTTTGGCAATGGTAGCATGACGGGTATTGCTGTGACATTATTTATCAAAAACCCTAATGTTTCTGGAGAGTGTAAAATTTACTACCATGACATTGGTAATAATCTCACAACAAAAGAAAAACTTACGGCTCTTGAGTATTTTGGTAGTGTTGGCGGCATTACGGATAAAAAGGGCTGGCAAGTGATTACACCAAACGAGCATGGGGATTGGATACATCAACTTGATAACAGTTTTGCCGCCTTTCTAACATTAGGTGATAAAAAGGGTAATAATAAAAGGCTATTCGAAACTTTTTCCCGTGGAATTATAACTACTCGCGATACTTGGGCTTATAACTCCAGTCGTGAAGCTTTATCACAAAACATGAGTAATACGATTGCCTTTTATAATAGTGAAGCAGAACGGTTTAATGATACCTATCCACATACTGACCGTAAAATACGTACAAAGGCTGTAGATTACTTTGTTAATACAGATGAAAAAAAGATAAGTTGGAGTCATAATGTTAAACAAGAATTAGTAAGGGGAAAGTTTTTTAAACTTGAAGAAGCGTGCCTTATTCAAAGCCTTTATCGCCCTTTTACACAACAGTGGCTATACTACAACCGTACTTTCAACGAGAGAGTCTATCAAATGCCGCGGATATTTCCGATAGGACAAGCGGTTGAAAATAAAGTGATACATGTTACAGGCATAGGAGCGATGGGGGGCTTTTCTGTTTTGATGAGTAATGTTTTGACTGATGTTCAGGTGATAAGTAATGGGCAATGCTTTCCAAGATATATCTATGAAGATACTACGGTATTAAAAAGTAAAAGTGAGAAACAATCCCACTTATTTACGCATTCTACAGAAGATAGCAAAACAACTGGTTTACAGAGGCGTGATGCCATTACAGATGAAGGACTAGACCATTTTAAAGCTGCTTATCCTAATGAGATTATCACGAAAGATGATCTATTCTATTATGTTTATGGGATTTTACATTCAGAAGATTATCGTAATCGTTATGCTGATAATTTATGCAAGGAATTGCCTCGTATCCCTTGTGTAAAAAGCGTTGAAGATTTTTGGATGTTTGTTACAGCAGGTCGTGAATTGGGCCATTTGCATGTAAATTATGAAGATGTGAAACCTTATCCAGTCTCATTTAAAAAAGGCAATCCTAAACAGACTGATATCTCTAATCCAGAAAAGTTTTATTATGTAACTGAAATGAAATTCGCAAAAATTAAGGACAGTAAGGAAAAGGATAAATCTACAGTTATTTATAACAGCAACATCATTATAACAGACATTCCTCTTGAAGCTTATGAATATATCGTCAATGGCAAGCCCGCTCTTGAATGGGTTATGGGGCGTCAATGTGTTAAAACAGATAAAAAAAGTGGCATTGTGAATGATGCCAATCGCTATGCTGTTGAAACCATTGGAAACCCTGCTTATCCATTGGAGTTGTTTCAAAGGGTTATTACTGTAAGTTTAGAGACAATGAAAATTGTTAAGAACTTACCAAAATTAGAAATAAGAGAAACTGAATAAGCCTATAAAGCATGCTTATAATGGGCATACTAATTATAAGGGGTATAGAGTCTTATAACCATAATCTATACCTCTTTTGTAAGTTTATTAGATACAATCTTAAAAGGAATGATTTATTATGCGTTATTCTAAAAAGAAATCATTTGCACTTTTAAACACTCTACTTTGGATTGCTTTAAGACTTATAAGAAATCCCCTCTTAAAGTGAATATGCTTTTTTTGGATTGCCTTTAAAAGATTATATCGCAATCTCAAATGATAGCTTTATAGCTTTCAAAAGCTTTGTTTAAAAAGAGTTATGTATATTCATTTTGCTTATAGGTTTTGAAGGTGCAAAAATTGTCAAAACCCCCTCGAAACATATACTATTGATTGAATTTATAGGTTGTATTATCAATATGAGTTGTTTTTTAGAGATCTGTAAAATACTAACCACTTGAAATATAATGTTTTTATTTTTTGCTATTTTTTTATATAAAAGCAGCAACCGTCAAAACTCAAAACCCCTTCAAAACTCATAACCATAATGATCTTGATAGCATTTCTTATGATTATACCCCCTTTCTTTTGAAAGGCTTTAAAGATCACATGCTTTCATAAGACGTGTTTTAATCACTCACTAAAATCATTAAGTTTTGTCGGTTCAATTTACTGACACATAACTGACAAATATATATTTACAGTTGTATTTAATGTTGTATTG
>NZ_LR607219.1:0-22959 GCF_902162175.1 Bartonella saheliensis | reverse complement strand
ATTATCGGTTTTATCTGTTTCTATTTCAGATTTTGGACAAATCTTTTTTTTGTTCCATTCTTGTTTTGTAAAAACAAAATCCACACCTTCTTTTAGATCAAGCTTTTCAACACAATCATTAAACCAAGTATTAAAATCTTGTTTTAAATTTAAGTACCTATGCATGACATGGGCATTGACCATTTGGACATAACCTATACTATTGTCTGCCTCGTTTTCAGGTATGAGATATCCTTCACTATCATTATCATGTGTGTTCATAAGTTTACTCTAATCAATTATTGATGGGAAAAAGGGGGCGCTTTTAAACGCCCTTCAGAATTTTAAAGCACATCACAAGGACGCAAACGGTGCTGCTGTTCATAAGTCCCATAAAACTCATCATTATATCTTTCTTTTGCTAAATCATCTAAAAGGTCATTGTAAGTATCACTTTCGCGTACAAAGTAATGAACCACACTCTCCTTATGGAGATGGTCGATATTTTCTTCTACATATGCGTCTGCAATTTCTTCAGAAATGTCTTCACAACTATTTTCAGAAGGATTTATACGAAAGATTTGGATAACATCATCTACCCCATTAACAATGCTTAGAATTTGACTTGCATCAAGCGGTCCAGATTCTGCAATGTGTTCATCTCTATCGAAGTAAACTGAATGAACTAAGAGAATTTCATTAGAATTTATGAGAATTGGCTTTTCCATAATTTCCCCTCCCTAACGCCTAATAGCGATTGTTTGTGTTAATGTAATTTAATCTACACCAGATCGGCTTTTGCTTCTTCGTGATATGTTGTTATAGAGAAGTATACCGTAAAGGATTATTATGGCAAGCCATTTTATGCTAAAGTGGTTTTTTTATAAATGAACTTTAATATTTATTACGAATCGGTTTGAGTATTGTAGCGTTCAGTGTAGAGGCATGATACTTTCTAGTATCCCGTAAAAAAATAAATCAGTTAGCTGTATTTGAAATTTATATGCAGGAAAAATTGGGGCAGTGTGCAGACAGAGCCAATCGATGGGTAGATAACGCCGTAGTTTTTTATAAAAACTGCGGACGAACAAAAAAACCCCGCTTCAGCGGGGCATACATAGGTTGTTAGAATATCTTATAAATATTTTTTTGCTGTTTCTCTTATTCTGTCTGCAAAATCATAAATATTATCTAGCGTTTCAATACCGACTTTTTCATCAATATCAGTATCGAAAAGGGCTAGTTGCTTATGTTTTCTGTTAAAGTGCAGTCGAACCAACGGCTTTCTGTTATTATTGTCAATTAAAATAGCGCAGTACGACTTTGCATCTCTGATAACAATACGGTCGGCAGAAATAACTTCGCGCGCAATTGCCTTGACAATCATGAAGCCTTCAACTTCCTCTTCGGTCGTTATTATGGCATGTTCATTACCAATAGATGTAGCAATATTATCTTGCTTGTCGGTTTCAGTTGTTGTTTGTAAAGCGCTAGAAAGCCGACTTTTTACCGCATCAGATATTACTTCGCGAAACGCATTTTTAGTAACACCTGTGAGCATTTCTAAGACATTAGCAGTCAGGCGCCCTTCATAAACATCCGCACAAGCAACACGAACAAAACCTTCGGACGGATTTTCTATTTCTTTTTGGATGTTTTGTTTTATTCCAGATACATATTTGAGCTGCTCGGCTGTCACCAATATATTTTCAATATTAAATGCTGAGCGTTCAAACTTTTTAAGCTCTGTAAGTACCACAGTATTGTATTCTATTACATCAAAAGTAAGGAATGGCCTATTATCGAGCTTGTTTGCAGCATCAAGATCTGTGTAAAAATGAAAAAATCGACCATTTGTCAAAATCGCGAATTTAGCATTCGTTACACTAAAGTATCGATATAATTGACTTAAATGCTTTGAACTCAATTCGCAAGATATCGGTTTGCACTCAAAAAGAATACGTATCTCACCGTCTATACGGATAGCATAGTCAACTTTTTCACCTTTTTTACCAACGGCATCAGCAGTAAACTCGGGAATGACTTCAAGTGGATCGAAAATATCATACCCAAGTGCGCGCAGAAACGGTAAAACGACCGCTGTTTTGACCGCTTCTTCAGTTAACATAGTATCTGAATGATTTTTGACTTTATCAGCTATTATTTTTAAGCTCTCGTCTACTGTCCCCATTCCCGCTTCTCCTTTGTTTTCAGGGTTTTCTTAAAATCCAAAGAACTTTCCCAACTATACGAATCTCCTCTCCATCAGTTGCCCCATTTATTTTGATAGGTTCTTGATGATTGGGTTCAGTACTTTCAGGCCATAGTTCAAATCCACTAATAGTTTGACGTATACGTTTAGCTGTACGCTCAATCATTTGACCATTGAATCGGCTGCGTTCAACTATCACGAGATCGTTAGGTTCCACATTAATGCCGGCTTTTATTATGTCTACGCAAATAAGTTGATCACCATCACGAGCAATTTTGTTAAGGCAGTTGCCCTGGATTTTTAAAGCAAATTGAAAGTGAGCTGGGTATTTCGAGGTGCTGGGTACATATTCTATGTCATCAAATCCAAAATCCATATCTTCGACCGACATCCACGAGCTAGCAGCAACTTTTCCTATCACCGGTATCATTCCAATAGCATTAGATATGGGATGTATTTCCTCGTTTTCTGGGAAAAGAAGATTAAACGGCTTTACACCAAGATGTGGTGCTAACTTTTCCGCCCACTCTTTGGTTAATTTTCGCTCACCTTTTTCAAGCCGTTTTATTTGAGGTTGCGTGGTACCAGCTTTTTCAGCCAATTTCACCTGTGTGAGTCCCAAATCTTTCCTCAATTTTTTAATTATATGCATGCTCTAAACCTACACCAAGACTGCTTATTTAACAAAGCCCATAAAGGTATTTTTTATTGACTAAAAAGTCTTTTATGGTATTTATTTGAGTTATGGAAAAATTGAAATCATATCTCACACTAAATAAATTATCTCAAGCCGAATTTGGGAAGCAAGTTGGCGTAGCACAGAGTACGATTAACAGGTATTTACGCGGCTTGCGGTTTCCTGAGCCTGAAATTGTCTTAAAGATTGAAAAGACAACCAATGGTATTGTTCGTCCCGTTGACTGGTATGTCGATTTATACCCACGCCCCTCTCTTGAAGAGGTGGGCGTGCCACTTACTACAGCTGATAACAAACACCCACAGCATAATTCACAGACTTAAAGAAGAAAGATCATGAGAAACGGGATATTGAAGAAACTCTACACACGGATTTGTAGATTAATAGGTTGTAATACGAAAATCGAGAATGGAGATATATTGGTGGAAGAATGGAGAAAAGTACCATATCGTGACTGTAGCGTAGAAGATCTTGTGAAACGACACGAAACTCACACAACAATTCTTAAAAAACAAGAAGAATGGCATAAGTTAAAATTTGATAGTTGGATGAGATGGCATAAAGAAACTCTTGCAGAGCGAGATAAGTCAATTGAACAACAGCAAGTAGCACTTGAAAACCTATCAACTTTAATTAAGCAAAAAAATAAGACACTGTATGAACAAAGATTAAAGTTGGCTTCACAAATGGAGCTAATTGATAAATTAAATAATAAAATCATTTGCTTAATTAACAAAAAAGAAGAACCAAGATTGATCGATTTTATTTTTGCAGGAGAATGCTTTTAATTTTGGCATCAAAAAAACCACAAATGAGGATTATCAGCCAAAAAAGAATATTCAGGGCCAAATTCATCATATGTATCTTTTGAGCGTGGATATGAGGCCCAAAAATGAACAGTGAATGTTTCCTCTGGATTAACAATCGAAGTGTGGTCAAGTGTAAAATTTGCAATGTTGCGGGAATTAGGCTTACGGCAGCTAATTATGAGATCTAAAAAAGTGTAGCATTTAGCACGTATAATAAAAAAATTCAAAGCAAACTCTGATGAAGCATTTGATTTTATATTTTGGGGACATAAAGCAATGAGTTTGGGAGTTGTTCTTTTAATGACGAGGTGTTCACCTGAAATTTTAGATGGCCATCTAACGAAAGGGCAAGCATTTTTAACAAACTTAAAGGGACTTTTTTTCGATATGCGTATATTCCTTATCATTATATCTTCTCTAGTAAGGTTTTTAATGCACAATTTCACCCTAACGCGTGAAGTGCCTTCATATTTTTGTGGGAAGAATGCTGCCTTCAATTTCAAATATGGTCCCAAATCCCGTGCTTTTTTATCTTCTAATAGAATAGCTGTCTGGGTTTCTGATGCTATAGTTTGTCGTTGGAAGATTTTAAGCTGTTTTTTTAAGCTTCGTTGTTGCACAAAAAGTGTTACCATTCCAGTAATTACAGTAGCAATGATAGGAGCAATCGTAAGATTATTACTTATCCAGTGCAGCAAAAATACAGCACCATCATTTATCCGGTGCAATAAGAATACAACCTTATCAACTATCCACCCTTGCATCATAACTCCCCCCACTTTTTTAGAATCGTTGGGAGGATACTTTTTCACAAACATCTTTGCAAGACAGGCAATCGCAACGCGCTCTGTCATAACGCACGCATAAACAAACAACAACCTTAAGGGGGGATTATGATCACGCATGCACAAACCATTCTCTGTCTTGATCTAGGGTCTAAGACAGGTTGGGCTATATGCGGTGCTGATGGTCACATCGTCAGTGGTGTTATGAATTTCCAGCCACGTCGTTTTGAAGGCGGTGGTATGCGTTACTTACGCTTTAAGGGGGGACTATCAGAAATAAAGCAGGCAGTAGGCAGCATTGATGCCGTGTATTTTGAAGAAGTACGCCGGCATATCGGTACTGATGCAGCCCATGTGTATGGCGGTTTGTTAGCAACCTTAACGGCGTGGTGTGAACATCATCAGATACCGTATGAAGGCATTCCTGTTAGCACAATTAAGAAAGCAACGACAGGAAAAGGAAACGCCTCAAAAGTAGAAATGATTAAGGCGATGTATGCAAAAGGGCACGCGCCTGAAGATGATAATGAAGCAGATGCTTTAGCAATTTTATATTTAATGAAAGAAGGGGGTGCGCATGTCTAATGGTATGCCATGGGTAAGATTTTATTTGTATGACTGGATAAGTGGTACAAATGGAATGACATCTGAACAACGGGGCGTTTATATAACCCTTCTCGTTTGCATGTATGAAAAAAAAGAACCACTTAAAACAGACTTTCAAACGCTTGCACGCATTTGTCATTGTTCGCAGAAAAAATTTGCAACGATTGTCGAATATCTCATGAAGAATGATAAACTTATTGAGACAGATGATGGATTGTGGAATACGCGCGTTGAAGAAGAGCTAAAAGATTTTGCTGATAAAAAAGACCACATATCACAAGTTCGTAGTGAAGCTGGTAAAAAAGGTGCGCAAGCAAAAAACAAGATAAAACAACATGTTAATAATTTTGCTGAAGCAAATGATAAGCAAAATGGTTTTTTTGCTGAAGCAAACGCTAAGCAAAATCAAGCTATAAAGAACCAGAATAAGAATATATATAAAAAAACTAAAACTATCGTTTTAGCAAAAAAAGAAATTAATTCTGAAAATTTAGAAACGAACGATTTGGTTGAAGAGCCAATCGAGGATGATGCTCTCAAAAGCCAATCAGAACAAATCGAAGCGGGTGTAGAAAACCAACCACCCATTCACGAGCAAGAAAGCGTTCCGAAAAAAGCAAAACAAGCAAAAGCTAATCGAGAGTGTCAATTGCCTGCCGATTTCAAACCTAATTTGCAATACGCTGTTGATCAAGGATTAACACATGATGAGGCGTTATTAGAATTCGAAAGATTTAAACTTCATTGGCAAGATAATCCAAATCGAAATGCTAAAAAAAGTGATTAGCAAAAGGCTTGGTACAAGTGGATTACACACCAAGAATATGGACTTCTAGCCAAGAAACGAGAAAAATTAGAAAAGGAAAAACGCTATGCGAATGAACGCTATAAGCAACCATCAAACAACTTCTCCACCAACCTCGCAGAAAGCTTCAGTGAACTCAAAGCAGCAATCTATGCTGGCGATACTTACGGATCAGAATGCAGCAGAAATACAGAGACTATCAGTTCATTTGAAAGAACTTGCAAAGAGGGTGGACCGGAGTTGGTATCCTCGGATCTCTATGAGAGGAAAGCCGTTGACGCAGGAGGAAGAAGTGCAAACTTTGCAAGATTGTAACCGCTTACAAACACTGCTTTCACGGCAAGTTACAGTTGAACATATCGGGGCGGCAGCTTATTTGCTTTCTGGTCTCAAAATACCGGCAAATACAGACTCTGATGTTATCGCTTTGAACTATAGCATAGCGTTAGCAGACGCTTCAGAGCACGCTCTTAAACGAGCTGTTAAGGACGTTATACGTGGAGAAGCAAAGGGGTTATCAAAAACCTTTATGCCAACAGGGGCAGAGCTTGCAGATTATTGCAGAAATTTGAAAGCAGATCTTTTGTCAGAAGCATCAGTTATAAAATTGTATTTAACGTCACCTAATAGAACAGCAAAATAGTGAAAAGTGCTGATCATTTTGAGATTAGATATGTGTTTAAATCGATAGAAAGGTATCGTACAAAGCAATCATAAGGTTTTTTATAATAATTACATGGGAAATAAAAGAAGCTTTGTACAGTCAAATTTGAGATAAATAAACCCATAGGTAAAGTTAGGATTAAAGCATGCTCATTTTAAAACATTTATCCTTAATAAACCGTAAAAAGCCCATGCAAAAAAAGTTTGTGGCAACGGCTGTTGGCTATGTGCCATGGGGAGATGGAGCAGCAGAGTATTTTTACAACCTCTACGAATATGAAGACGGCACAAGAGAATGTGAAAAGTTTGAGGGCGGACAATATTATACCACACCAGAAAATGCCGACTTTAGCACCAAGGCGCAGGTGAAAGCGTGGGTTTACGGTGATCATTTGCCTAAGAGCGTTCTCCATTATGAAGCCTTGATAGATGAGCTTAATAGAGAGATTAAAAAACTATCAGGAGCTACTTGACATTATTTCTGCAATGTGTGTTTTCGAATCAGGTGCCTGAAAAACGCCTTATAATACCAAGCGGATTAGTTGCCGAAATAACTAATCTTCTGAACATTAAAGATTTTGACTCATTATATGCGGTAGCATATAACAGTCTTGTCGGGTGTGGTTACGCTATACAATACTTTTATAGGAAAGGTGTAACGACGGACTTGGTACCGTGTTTTTCAGCACCCGGCGCTCTTTATTAGAGTGTCAATGAAAAACCTCTATTACCAAGGAGTTCATTATGAACAATCTTATAGAAATATCAGAACAAGTCATTGATGGCGATACTGTCCAAACAGTAAACGCACGTGAGTTGCATGCATTTTTGGGAATTACATCAAAGTTTGCAGACTGGATTAAAAATCGCATTAAAGAATGTAAGTTTTTGGAAAATATAAACTTTATAACGCTTTCTAAAAATTTAGAAAGCGGTGGAAAGGTAAAAGAATACCATATTACCTTAGATATGGCTAAGCACCTTTCCATGATCGAGCGTAATGAAAAAGGACATGAAGCACGTCAATACTTTATCAAATGTGAAAAGCTTTTGAAAAAAGTAGCAACACCCCAAATAAATCTCGCCAATGCTTTGGAAAATCCGCTTACGATTAAACAGCTTCTTTTAGAGAGTATCAATCAATTAGAAGACTTAAGAAATGAAGTGAGTACACTCAAGCCAAAAGCAGAGGCTTTGGAAGGCTTAAAACGCTCTGATGGGCTGTTCGGTCTTATTGAAGCTGCAAAGATGTTAGAGGTACGACCAAAAGATTTAACTGATTATTTGCGTAAACATGATTGGGTCTATCGGCGTGCTCCAGGGGCGCCACTGTTAGCTTACCAAGATAAAATAAAGAAAGGTTTTATGGATTGTCCTGCGATTACCATTCAAAGACCAGATGGGACAGAAAAGATACTGCCTTCAACGAAAATCACCTCAAGAGGTTTGGCATGTTTAAGAGAACAAATTCATGGAGGTGTACAATGAAGGTAGATACTAACTTTTTATGCGATTTGTGGATAGCATTATCTCAATTTTCTAGACATGAAAATATGAGTGACAAAGATTGTACAGCTCTGGTGGATACTATGAGTGTCATAGAAAAAGCTTTGGTTTTAAAACTTCAAAATGAGATGCCAAACATACTTAAAATTTTAACAGTTCTTACAGATTTTGGAGATTCAGAATTACCACATAGCATGGATTCTTTGTTGCGCGCTTACGAACCAAATTTAGACAACCCCATTAAAAAGGTTGCTTAAGGTAAAAACATTCTCCTTCCCCATCTTTATGGTGGGGAAGATATTTCAAGCTGCGTTTTTAATTGTAATCACAACTTGCTTACCAAGAACAGTCAATGCCTGTTCTAGTGTTTGAAGTTTCGTTGGATAATTTAGATCAAGAATACGTCTTGCTTCTGTTTCTTTCTTCCCCAAACGATTGGCTAATTCTGTTTTTGTAATATTCGCTTCATGAAAAGCTTCTACCACTGCAAGTTTTAGAGCATTCCACGCATCCACAGTAATCTCTACAAGATCTTTATACTGCTGTGGTGTAGGGAGAGGCAAACCACGCATTGGATAGCTACGTAATGCTAACCCTAACGCTTCAACAGCATTCTCTAATGCCTCTGCTCTATTTTTCCCAGCTGTTATTGCTTCTGGTACATCTGGAAAGGTTACAACAAAACCACCATCTGGATCAGTTTCAAATTTTGCTTGATAAGTATATTCCATATCTGTAAATCTCCTTGCTGTTATGAAAGTGCTTCTGTGAGAGGTATAAAAACATTTAGAAAACTTCATACCCCTAACTGTTTTTTGATTATTTTCACATAGAGTGGAGTTAATTCACCAGATTTTATAACGGTCGTTTTATCTCCAAAAGTTACCAAATAATGCGATCCCTTCCCTGCATCTGGAGCCTCACTGTAATGAATACCTCTTTTTCTGGCTTCTTTACGTAACTCTCTAAGCAGCGCTTCTCTTTTCATTCACCCTCTCCCACTTTGCAATAAAACTGATGTCGCACAAAAAGGTTCGATAGTCAACAATAAATCGTACAAAAAAGTTTGATACAGATTTTGCTAATTTAGATCATGCTTATTGAAAAACTGAAGGCAAAACGAAAAAGCTATACATTTGTAAGACATGGCTTTTTGCTTAAATAATTTATCAAGCAACATTATAATCTAATACTTTAAAAAACTGTTATTAATTAACTGAAATAATTGAAAAAATAATTAAATTATGATAAGGTTTTATGTGTATAAAATGCAAATCAAATGGAACTCACAAACATGTTGAATAAAGTGATTTTAATTGGCTATCTTGGAGCTGATCCCGAAAGCAACACTATGAATTCTGGTGCCGAAATAGTTAATTTTAGGTTAGCCACTTCTGAGAGCTATACAGATAAAAATACCAATCAAAAAGTAGGGAAAACAGAATGGCATTCCGTGGTGGTTTTTAATTCACATTTGGCAAAAATTGCTCTTCAATATTTACACAAAGGCTCAAAAGTTTACGTAGAAGGCAAATTACAAACCCGTAAATGGCAAGATAAAGGCGAATTGCACCTACTTGATGCAAAGAAAGAGCAATCTCCCCCCCTCACCCGTGACTTCTCAAAATTATGCTATCGCCTCTGGTGCCTCCGATTATAGCGCATCTTTTAATGACAGTATGCCATTCTGATTGAAAAAAATATGACAAAAAGAAAAAAACGAGCAAAACGTGGTCGCCCACGCATTGAAGGATGTATCAGAGAACCCAATGGTCGTATCTCACGGACAAAAATGCCTCGTGATCCTATCGATAAATTGACAATAGAAACGCGTGCCAAACGCTTCTGTTTGACTATAGAAGAGGCAAAAAATCCGCTTTCCGGTACTTATATCGGACGGCTTTACTTACAAGGAAATCTCAATCAAGACCAATACGATGCTGCACAAAAATATCTTGAAGTGAGAAATAATTACCTCTGTGCAAAAGGTTTGCCTAATGCAATTTATGATGATTTTACTCCTTCATCAAATGAAGAGGCACAACAACGGTGGATTGAAAGAGTAACTCATTGTTATGAAGAAATGAAAGGGGTTATCAAAGAAGCGCAATATTTTTATCATCAATATAATCTTCATGCCGCATTACAATATCTTGTTATAGAAGATCAATCGCTATCTCATCTTGTAGGTTCGCTGTATATTGCTCTTAATGCGCTCCATACACATTTTACGCAAAACCAATAAGTTTCAAGCGGCATCTTGGATACTAATGGTAACTTCTTTTCCAAGAGTAATAAGAGTGGATTCTAAAGAGTCTAATTTTGTTGCGTGGTTTAAATCCAATAATCGGTCAATTTGTATTGGATTGAGTTTTAAAAGACGCGTAAGATCAGCTTTGCGTAAATTCTTTTCAACCATAGCGTTATGTATTGCAATTTTTAAAGTGACCAATGAAGATACTTCAACAAAAGGATAGGCAGTATCACGAGCCCCAAAAGGGACAACTTCTCGATCTTGGAAACGCCCCATAATAACTGTTAAAAGGGCATTTTTTGCGTGTTCCAAAGCCTCTTTTTCGTCGTTACCATAGGTAATAAATTCTTGAAAGTCTTTGGAAACGACAAGAAGAGTATCATTGTCATCTTTGATAAATTTAAGTGCATATTTCATTTACATCTCCATATTCAGACTTACCTTAGGTCAAGATCTTTAAGAATCTTTTGAACTAATCCCGTTCCTAATTCTTTCCGCGTACCATGCATAGGTAAAACGGATTTTTTAGAACCACGTTTTACAAGCAAATGGCCACCTTTCCCTGAGGTAAAACTGCAACCATGTTTTGTAAGATATCTTTTTAATTCTTGACTGTTCATAAATATAATATAACATCTAAAATGTTTAAATACAACATAAATGTTGTTATCTGTATAAAATTAAAGATTGGCTTTTAAAATACTAAGTTTTGATCAAAAAATAAAAAAATACAAAATATAGATTTTTTCTATTGACAATACGTGAAAAATCGTATTTAGTAGCAGTACGGCACTAGTCGTATTGTGTCTAAAATTCAAAAATATTCCCTAAAATTTGATAAAGTATTAAACTCTAAAAATGGTTTAACATACTGTTTTTATTGATAAAACTGGCTAATCTATTGTGCAAATGTCAAAAGCCATTAAATGACATTTATTGACCAATGATGTCATTAATTAATTCCCTCAAAAGGAGCAAAGATGAAAGTAATCATCACTAAGCCAATGTGTGTTCTTGGCGATAATAAAAGCACTATTCGTCTTGAAACCTCAACTCCAAGTAATCCATTTGTGGAGGTTTCCAATCAAGTCTACGCACGCCTCAAACGCGCCAATGCTGCAAAACCTTTTGTTGACGCCAAGACAACAGCAAAACCTGACAAGGCAGTTGAACAAATTAAACAGATAGAACAAGAAGCCGCACAAACATCATCTGAAACAGCAGCCGAGGAAATTCCACTCAAACAGCCAAAAGCATCTAAAGCTTCCAAGTCACCTACCTCCAAAAAGGCTTAGAAGTTGAAGTTAATCATCCATCAAAAGTGGTATCTTCAACAGGTAAAAGATACCTTTACCAATCTTCAAGCACCACGCCTTAATTGGGCTTTGCGGAATGCTATCAACACCGCAGCAAAACAAGTAGAGCGCTTTACTGAGAAGCAAGTTGCTGACATCTCATCAGCCCAATCAAAGCGCGTTAAAAAAGGCGTTTATATTAAAGGAAAGGCTACAGCTAAGTTTCTTGAGACAGATATCATTGGTTCTGGAACACCCTTGCCTCTTAAATTTTTTCAAGCAAAAGAAACAAAACATGGTGTGACTTACACAATGTTTGGAAAGCAAGAAATCTTACCTCATGGTTTTATTAAGGGGGGGCGTTTTCCAAAGCGTGTCGATTTAAAAATGGGGGGGAATGTGTTTCAAAGAGCCGACGGAGACCAATTCCCCATTGCAAAACAAGTGCTAAAGTTATCTCCAAGCCAGAAATTGCAAATGCTATCGCACAATATGCCAGTGAAAGACTAACCAAAAACATACAGAGACAACTCAAACGTCAAGAATACGCTGCCAATAAAAGAGGCTAGATCATATTCTTAAATTCTATCTCTATATTACATATCCTTATTGGTTCATACATTACATGTTCTTATGACAATTTTAAAAAAAGATCATCACTTATGCTTTGTATTTTCCATAAAAAAATCAATAAAATCAATGCAAAAGGTACTTCCCAACGGGTTGGCTTCGTTGCGGGGCAGGCGAGCGCGAACTATCGCTAGCGACAGAATTTTCAAATTGACTGAACATTGGACACATAACATATTGATAAATAACGAATTTAATGTGTTAAGTATTTTCTTATCATATTGAAGCTTGTTTTTCAGATGAGACCATAAATCTCTCTTTATCCTGATATGCCGTAAAACCTTACTTCTTAGGACAAAGAAGAAAGAAAGGGGCAATTATGAATAAGAAATCTCGAAAAGGTCTATCACTTCGTGCCTTTGCCAAAAAGATGCGTGTTTCCCCGAATGCAGTGGTTTCTCGTTTTAAAACAGGAAAATTTGATAAGGCTCTTTTTGAAGATGGTTCTGTTAATGAAGCGCTTGCAACAGCTATCTGGAATGAGAATCCAACAAAGCGCCCTGCCCCATTTTTAGCACCGGATGGTCAAGCACGCACAAAGATCAAACAAATCTCTACAGAGGGTGCCAATGAATACAAAATTAAACTGGAGCGAATGCAAGTTGCTCTTGAAAGCGAAAAGATTGCTCTTGAACGCTTACGCGAAACAACCGTTGACCGTGAAGAAGTCAAGAGAGCAGCGCGTGAGTTTGGAAGAGCACACCGTGACGCCATGTTGAATTTTCCTCACCGCTTTGGTGCAAGCATTGCCGCACAAGTTGGATGTGATGCTGCAAGCCTAATCGGTGCCATTGATTATTACATACGAAAAGCTTTGCTTGAAGCTGTTCATATTCCAGTTCCTTATCATGATCCTCAACCTCCAGAATGAGAGAGTTTTGGGGCGAGCAAAGAATGAATAATGGATGAGAATGCTGTTACAGAATTTTTCGCCAATGCCAATGATGCAAGACAACCGGACCCACCCTACACGGTTTCTCAATGGGCGGATAAAAATAGATACCTTAGTACCGTAGCAAGTGCTGAACCAGGATTGTGGAGAACAAAACGCACCCCCTATTTGCGCGAAATCATGGATAATCTTTCCTCGTACGTGCCTATTGAAACAACCATTGTCATGAAAGGGGCGCAAGTTGGCATGTCAGAGGCAGGACTAAACTTTTGTGGTTATGCTATTCATTATAGTCCAGGACCTGCCCTTTATGTCATGCCGACCGTTGAGACAGCCAAAAAGCTTTCAAAGACGCGGCTTGATCCCATGATTATGGCGAGTCCCGTTTTAAGTGAACGCATAGCCCCTGCTCGAGCGCGTGACAGCGGTAATACGATGTTTTCGAAAGAGTTTGATGGTGGGGCGCTGATGCTTACAGGAGCCAATAGTGCAGCTGGTTTGCGTTCTATGCCTATTCGTTATCTGATTTTGGATGAGGTTGATGGTTATCCTCTCAGTGTCGATAACGAAGGGGATCCAGTGATGATTGCGGAAAAGCGCACATCAACCTTTGTACAACGAAAGATCTTTAAATTGTCCACACCCACCCACCGTGACACAAGCCGTATTGCCAAGGATTTTGTGCTAGGAGATCAGCGATATTACAATGTCCCTTGTGATGCATGTGGTGTGCTCCAGCCGATTGTTTGGTCACAAATCAAATGGCCAAAAGGTGCGCCTGAAAAAGCTGTTTTTGTTTGTGCCCATTGTGGTCATGAGCATGCCGAACACCGAAAAACGGATTTGATGTGTGAAGAAAGAGGCGCATGTTGGGTTCCAACGAGCGAGTCAAGCAGACCCAATTTGCGCTCTTATCATATTTCTGCACTCTATTCCCCTTGGCTTACTTGGGGTGAATGTGCAAGAGAGTTTTTAAATGCCAAGGATGATCCAGCGCTTCTACAGCCTTTTGTCAATACAGTGCTTGGAGAACCATGGGAGGATAGAACCGGTGAGGTTGTTGATCCAGACAGCCTCTATGCAAAACGCGAAGACTATCCTTTAGCACCAGAACAAGCCGTCGTGTTGACGGCAGGCATTGATGTGCAAAATGACCGTTTAGAGCTTGAAGTGGTGGGATGGGGGCGCAGCGAAGAAAGTTGGCATATTGATTATCAAGTTATCCCTGGTGATCCCTCTTCTTTTGAAGTGTGGGACCAATTGGATGAATATCTTGCAAAACGTTGGCCGCATCCAGGCTATAAAGAGGGGATTAGAATAACGGCGGCTTGTATTGATACCGGTGGTGGACATACACAGGCTGTTTATAATTATGTGCGCCCGCGTGAGGGACGGCGTATCTGGGGCATTAAGGGACAAGCTGGCTGGCGTGCGGTATGGCCACGCCGCCCAAGCAGAAACAATAAAGGACAGATTAATCTTTATATTGTTGGGGTTGATGCGGCGAAAGATATCATTACAGCGCGCTTTAAAAAATCGGGTCCCGAAGCAACGGGGGCTGGTGCAACACACTTTCACAAAAGCCTTGATCGAGAATATTTTGACCAACTGACCGCTGAAAGAAAAGTGATTAAATATTTTAAAGGCTTCAAGCGTATCGAATGGCAAAAAAGTGAAAAAGCAAGGAATGAAGCCTTGGACTGTAGGGTCTATGCTTATGCAGCTTTACAAGGTCTGATTTCGGCAGGAATAAACCTTAATCGAGAAGTCGATATCTTAGAAGAGCGTTTGGAAAAACTTAAAATTGAGGGCTCTTTAGAGCAGCCAACATCAGAACATGTGCCCTCTCCTTCTCCAAGAAGATTTCAGATAACACAACCTAAAAGGAAACAATCCAGAACGGTGATGAATCCTTATATGCAAGGGGATTGGAGGTAATTTGTGGATGAAACTTTAGAACCAATAAACAGCAAACTTTCGAGACTGGAAAGTTTAAAAAGGCGACGTGAGCAAATTGAAGAGGCTCTTTATTCGGGTGCGCAATCAGTGCGTCACGGCGATAAGCAAGTCAGCAACCGCTCTGTTGAAGAACTGCGCAGAGCCCTTGAGATGCTGAACACACAAATAGCAAACCTTGAAGGGCGTAAACGTTCACGCGTGTTCTATTTTAACATATCACGAGGCTATTAATGGCTGGTTTGTTCAATAAAATTACGGGCTTTTTTACAATTTCTCGTCAACACAATCCCCATTTTGAAGCGGCAAGCAAAAGCCGCCGTATGGGTGGTTTTGATCCTGCTAAAAAACATATCAATAAAGCCATTGAGGAATGCGGTGATACCATTGTTGCCCGTTCAAGGTGGCTTTATGACAATGAAGCTCTTTATGGTTCTGCAACAGAGGAATGGGTCTCTGCCGCGGTGAGTGATGGGATTAAACCTTCTCCTCGCATTGAAGGCTTTAAAGAAGAAAAGAAAAAACTTTTAGACTTATGGTGGCAATGGGTTGATGAAGCCGATTATGATGAAGATGCCAGCTTTTATGGGCTGCAAGCAACCATTGCAAGAGAGGTCTTTTTAACCGGAGAGTGCTTTGTAAGATTGCATTATGTTGACCTTTATGGACGCTCTGGTGTACCTCTTCAGTTGCAAGTTTATCCTACCGAAATGTTGGATCTCACCTATAATGGACCGGCTGAGATTGAAGGCAATTACATTCGTATGGGAATTGAATTCGATGCCAGGGGTAAGCGTGTTGCTTATCATTTTTGGAAACATCACCCCTATGATGATTGTTCTGCAAGCACAGTCTTTGAGAGTCAAGAACGCATACGTGTGCCTGCTGAAATGGTCATTCATATCAAAGAGCGCCGTATTGCCGGACAATTGCGTGGTTCTCCCAAAATAACGCGCTGTATGACAAAAATCTTTCAACTCGAATCCTATGACGACGCAGAACTCGATAGAAAAAGGACGGCGGCTCTTTTCGCGGCGTTTGTCAAGGACAATTCACCAAACGTCGAAAAATTATCCGATAATCGTGATAAAAACAACGTTGAAGAAGAATACAAAGCACCTGTCATTGCGCCCGGTGCATCTCTTTATTTAGGAGAGAATAAAGAGGTTACATTCTCTAATCCTGTTGAGGTTGGTGGCTCTTATGAAGCTTTTCAATTTCGCAATATTTTAAAAATTTGTTCTGCTATCAACATGCCTTATGCCGTTGTGACAGGAGATGTTACACGGGGGAATTTTTCCAATGTGCGAACCTCCATTATTCAGTTTAGACGCCATGTCAAACAATGGCGAGAACATATCATTGCCTTTCAGTTTAATCGCATTGTTTGGGCACGTTTTGTCGAAATGGCAGTGCTTGCTGGACGTGTAAATTTACCCGGATGGGAAGAAAATTCCTTGCCATGGCTGCAATGTGAAAGCTTTGCACCACCCCTTGAAATGATTGATCCCATCAAGGATATCTCCGCAGAAAAAGAAGAAATCCGTGCTGGCTTGAAAACACGGCGTATGGCATTGGCTGAACGTGGTTTTGATATTGATAACATTCATGCCGAACTCGCAGAAGAACGCACAGATGCGCGCACGCGGGGTTTATCCTTTGATACCGATTATGCGCTAGCGCCCTCTGCTAGCAATCAACTGATTGATGATGAAGATTCAGAGACTTCTGAAACTTATGAAAGTAACCAAGGGAGTGAGGCGCATGCAAATGGCGAATAATCTTGATATGCCGTTTTTGGCATCCCGGCTTTTTGGCGTTCCCCTCATGCTTGCCTCCACAAAGCTTGATATTATTCTCAATGCTCTTGCCCCACGGCTTTTTGCAGGAGAAAAGTTTGCCGTGAGAGCATTGTTAGAAAAAGATGGTGCTCCTTTAAGACCACCAGAAACTTACGTAGTGCAAAACAATATTGCCATCATACCGGTTCACGGCACACTTGTACGCCGTGGTGCATGGCTTGGGGCTTTATCGGGTCTAACCTCTTATGAAGGTTTGGGGGCTTCTTTTCGTGAAGCGATTGGGCAGCCTGATGTTCGCGCCATATTGCTTGATATTGATAGTAGCGGTGGAGAAGCTGGTGGTGTGTTTGATCTTGTGGAAGAGTTTCAAGCACTCTCACAAAAATATAACAAACCCATTTGGGCACATGCCAATGAGGTTGCTTGTTCGGCAGCTTATGCCATTGCTTGTGCGGCTTCTCAAATCTGGATTGCCCGTACAGGAATTGTGGGCTCCATTGGTGTCGTTTGTGCGCATCTTGACCAGTCCCGTGCAGATGAAAAACATGGGCTTAAATGGACCTTTGTTTTTGAAGGGGATCACAAAGTTCATGGCAATTCTCACGAACCTTTGAGCAATACAGCACAGATAAAAATACAAGCAGATTGCGCCCTGCTCTACGAGATGTTTGTGGATTTGGTTAGGCAAAACAGACCTCTGAATGCAGCTGCAATCCGCGACACCAAAGCAGAAACTTTTATAGGCAACCAAGCCATCACGCTTGGATTAGCAGATGCGCAAGGGACCCTTGCGCAAGCTTTGGAAGCCTTAACGGATTCCATTAACTCACCCCAACAGCAACAAAAGAAGGAACAAACACATGGCACGCACACCCTATCGCGCTAGAGAAGACGATGATGAAAAGATTGTCGACGTCACCCATGAAGACGAAGAAGACACACTCGACATTGACGAAGATGCCGAAGACTTCGACGACGAAGAGGAAGATAAAGACAACAAAGATAAGCAGGAAACTATAAAAGCTGCTCTTGAAAAGGAAAGAAGACGCACACAGGCACTGACAAACCTTGAACAACAAGCAAAGCGTTTAGGTGTCTCCTTTGATGCAGCAAAAGCAATTCAAAGCGGCATGAATGTTGAGAAAGCTAAAAATGTTGTTCTCGCAGCCGCTGTCTCGAAAAGTTCCTCTTTAAAACTCTCGACCACAGCGCCCCACAGTGATGGGACGAACAAGACAAAAATTTATGCAAAATGGGAAGCAGCTTGGAGGGCAATAAAATGAATAATCAAGTTTTCTATGAAGATGTTCGCAATGGCGCTTATCTTGGACGCTATGACACGGATATGTCCAATGAAGAAGTGGTTTTTGCATCAGGGGCATTTGTTGAAGCCGGCACTGTTATGGGAAAAGTAACGGCAACGGGAAAATATGTTCCCCTTAATCCAGCACTATCAGATGGCAGTCAAACGCCGGCAGGGATTTCTTATGCCACTGTTGATGCAACAAAAGCAGAGCAACGCGCGGTGATTACAGCGCACTTGAGTACCGTGAAAGCTTCTGAACTGCTATGGCCAGATGCCATCACCGATGAACAGAAAAGTGTTGCCATTCAGTCTTTAGAAGATAATAACAAAATACTGTTGCGATAGGAGAATACACAAATGGATATGAACTTTTTTAAACACGACGCTTTCTCTGCTACTACCATGATGAAAGCGATTGAAAACTATGAATTTCAACCTGGTCTGATTAGTTCTCTCAAACTTTTTGAAGAAGTGGAAACAAGCAGCACAGTGGTTGGCATTGAAAGACGTGACAATACATTGTCCTTGATTAAAACCAGTGAACGGGGTGCCCCTTTGGTTGAAGGAGATAGAGAGGGGCGTAATCTACGGTTTTTAAAAACAACGCGTATTGTCAAAAGTGATACCGTAAAAATAGAAGACGTCCAAGGATGGAATATATTGAGTCCAGTAAATCAGTTAGAAACGGCAATGAAATATATTGCTGGAAAACAAAAGAAACTCATTTCTGAAATCGAATTGATATGGGAAAATATGCAACTTGGCGCTGTCCAAGGTGTTGTGCTTGATGCCAATAGTTCTGTCATTATTGATTGGTACAAGGAATGGGAAATTACACCCCAAAAGCCGATTGACTTTAAACTGAATGTTGAGACAACAAATGTTGCCGACCATGTTGATCAAGTCATTATGAGAATGATTGAGGCTTCAAAGGGGGCATTTTCTGATCGTTCCCGGATTATTGGGCTTTGTGGAAATGAATTCTTTTCCAAATTGAGAAACCATAAAACAGTTCGTGAAACCTATCTCAAGACAACTTTTGCACAAACATTCAATAACGCCAGAGATGTTACAACATTAAGTGCAATTGGTTCTGGGAGCTTTGGGAGTTTTGACTTTGCTGGTGCCACTTTCATTAATTACCGAAGTGTTCATAACTATAATGTGAGTGCAAAAGCTGGGACAAACCGCGCCATAGGAATTAAACCTGATGAATGCCAATTCTTTCCTGTCAATGCGCCTGGCGTATTCCAAAAAACCTTTGCACCAGCGGAAACTGAGAATTTTTCTCATACAATTGGAAAATCTCTTTACAACATTCTTATTCCAGATCCTGATCATAATACATGGGCCAAACTTGTGGTGTACAGCTATCCGCTTTACATCTGCACACGCCCTGAAATGCTCTTTAAAGCGGTCAGTGGAGGCAAATAACATGCGGTGGCACGGGTTGCTCAACAAAATGATTCAAGATGTACGCAACACCTTTGGGCAACCCATCATCTACACGCGAAAGGACAATCAACAATCGTTTCGGATTACAGCGATTTACACCATTAAACATTCAGAATCAGATGCTGGTGGAAGAATTCCTACAACAGTACCTCGAAAAGAACTTGATGTTTGTATTCATGATATCGGCGGCTTACCTCCAAAGCCTCAAGATAGCGTTGTGGTCATTTCTCCTAAAGATACTTCTCAAGAGCATTTCGTGATCACAGAGGTACAAGGCTCAGAATCCGGTATGTACAAGCTTATTCTGCGAGAGATAAAATAAAGATACACTTATTAATTTTTAAAAATATGAAGTCACCTATTGACAATATGGCAATAATATCTCTACTGTCGAATCAGGTGCCTAAGAAACACCTTAAAATACCAAGCGGACGGATTGCCGACACAATCTTTTTCCGTACATTAAAGATTTTGACTCATTATATGTCTATAGCATATAGTGATCTTATCGGGTGTAGCTATGTCATACAATACCCTTACGGGAAAAACATAGCGACGGACTTGGTACCGTGTTTCTTAGCACCCGATACCCTTCTAGGGTGTCATTAAGAAACAATTTACTACCAAGGAGTTCATCATGAACACTCTTATAGAAATTACGGAACAAACTGTTGGACAAGAAACTGTTCAAACAGTGAATGCACGTGATTTACACGCGTTTTTAGAAATTACATCAAAATTTGCAGATTGGATTAAAAATCGCATTATTAAAGAATGTAAGTTTTTGGAAAATATAAACTTTATAACGCTTTCTAAAAATTTAGAAAACGGTGGAAAGGTAAAAGAGTACCACATTACATTAGATATGGCTAAACACCTTTCCATGATCGAGCGTAATGATAAAGGACATGAAGCCCGTCAATACTTTATCAAGTGTGAACGGCTTTTGAAAAAAGTAGCAACACCACAAATCGATTACTCAACTCCTCAAGCATTACTTGGTGTATTGAATCACTTACAAAGTCAAATCGAGCAGAAAGATCATGTGATTGCTGAATTAACTCCAAAAGCAAAGGCTTTGGATGGCTTAAAACGCTCTGATGGGCTGTTCGGTCTTATTGAAGCTGCAAAGATGTTAGAGATACGACCAAAAGATTTGACTGATTATTTGCGTAAACACGATTGGGTGTATCGACGGGCTCCAGGGGCACCTCTGTTGCCTTATCAAGATAAAATCAAGAAAGGCTTTATGGATTGCCCTGCAATTACCATTCAAAGACCAAATGGGACAGAAAAGGTGCTCCCTTCAACAAAAATAACCTCCAAAGGATTGGCATGCCTAAGAGAGCAAATCCATGGAGATGTACAATGAAAGTCGATACTAACTTCTTATGCGATTTATGGATAGCATTATCTCAATTTTCTAATGATAAAAATGTGAGTGACAAAGATTGTAGTGCTCTGGTTCAAACTATGAATGCAATAGAAAAGGTTCTCATTTTAAAACTTCAAAATGACGTGCCTAATATTACAAAAATTTTGGCAATTCTCACAGATTTTGGAGATTCAGAGCTACCGCACCACTTGGATTCTTTGTTGCGCGCTTATGAACCCAATTTAAATAACCCCATTAAAAAGGTTGCCTAAGGTAAAAACATTCCCTTCCCCATCTTTTAAGGTGGGGAGGTGGTTAAGATACTTCTTCTAAAGTCGTTTGTTCCTTACAGTTATTTTTGACAGGAGTTAAACTCATTTGTAAATCCAAAGCACTTAAAACACTAAGAAACGTAGAAAGACGTGGATCACCTTTATCACTTAAAGAACGATAAAGAGACTCTCTTGATAGCCCTGTATTTTGAGCAATTTTACTCATTCCTTGGTTTTTTGCTATGATGCCAAGAGCATGGGCAAGATACTTACTATCTTTGCTTTCAAGAGCATCTTCTAAAAGAATTCTTTGTGTCTCAGGTGTCTTGAAATATTCACTTGTGTCAAATTTAGTAATTTCCATGTTTCATTTCCTTTACTAATTGAAGAGCTTTCTCGATATCCCTCTGTTGTGTAGATTTATCACCCGCATTTAATAATAAAATTATTTGTTTACCTTGTTTTACAAAATAGATTCTATAGCCAGGGCCATGATGTATTTTTAATTCTCCGATTCCACGGAAAAATTTTACATTCCCAAGAAATCCCGTTTCTATTCTTGCAATTCGTTTAACAATATGCGCTTGTGCAATCTCATCTTTTAAAGAATCTAGCCATTTTATAAAATACTCTGTTTTGTACACTGTAAACATTTGTAACTTATAAGATACAATTGCTACAATGTCAAATACATTCTTTTGTTCCAGTGAAACAAAGAAACGTATTTTAACTCATTCTATCTCAACACTAATTAAGGAAAAACACCCCTTCCTCATCTTTTAAGGTGGGGAAATAGCAAACTCAGATTAAACGTATGGAACGGGCCGTTCAAGAGGTTGTACAGCCAGGCGAAGCCCCATAGTACGCAATAAAGCATTCAAGCTGCGGAGCTCTGGATTACCTTTTTCTGAAAGTGTACGGTAAAGTTGTGTTGGATTCAGATTGGCTGCTTTAGCGACAGCTTGAACACCACCATAAGCTTTTGCCATTTGACGAAGTGTTACAAGCAATTCCCCCTGGTCACCATCTGCTAAGATAGCATCAAGGGTAGCTGCTGCCAACTCAGGATCATCATGAAATATTTCTGCCATCGCATCATCATGGTTACGGTCTTTCATTCTCGCACTCCTTTAATCTTCACGGTTTTGCCAATCACGCCAGAAAGCACATGCGCGAGTGATATCAGTGTCTTGTGTTTTTTTAGTACCACCGCATAAGAGCAATAATACGGTCTTGCCAGACTGTGCATAATAAACGCGGTAACCAGGACCAATATTCATACGCAATTCATAGACACCATCACAAAACGGTTTGAAATCGCCAAAGTTTCCTTGCTCTAAACGATTAAGACGGCGAATAATTGCAGCTTTAGCCTGCACATCACGCAGCTTTCGCAGCCAGTCAGTTATCAAGTCTTTGCCATCAGAAGTAAGGTAGTGACGTATTTCAAACATAATCTATATTCGTTTATAAACGAATATTTGTCAAGATAGAAAGAAATTTATTTTTAGATTTTCACTCAGCCTCACCTTGTGTGGGGCTTTTTTTATGGAGGAAATGATGCGGAAAATATCACAAGAAGGTCTTGCCCTCATGAAACAATGGGAAGGCTTACGCCTCAACGCTTATAAAGATGCCATTGGGGTATGGACAATCGGTT